>JAILRJ010000107.1:0-22547 GCA_024698285.1 Lachnospiraceae bacterium
TTCGGCGGAGCTTTTGCCGCTATATTCGGCGGTACGAGCATCAAGGATTTCGTAAACGGATTAAAGAGCGCCAAGATCGCTTTCATGCACGGAAGCGAAGATCCGGGCGCCATCATACAGAAAATCATAGATCTTTCTAACGTAGCTCGTAAAGAAGGCCTGCTGTCACTGGAAGAAGCAGCCTCCGGTCTTGATGACGTTTTCCTCCAGAAGGGCGTCATGCTTATCGTCGATGGGACGGATCCCGATCTTGTAAGAGGAATATTGGAAACAGAGCTTATCAGTATCGAAGAGCGTCATAAGGTCAACATCGGATTCTGGGAAGACCTAGGCGGTATGGGTCCCGCATGGGGTATGATCGGAACCCTGCTCGGACTTGTTATGATGCTTTACCATATGGATGATGTGGCGGCACTTGGCCCCAACATGGCCGTTGCCCTCATCACAACATTTTACGGTTCGGTTCTTGCGAACTGGATCTGCGCACCGTTTGCCAGCAAGCTTAAGAAGGTTAACGGCGCCGAGATAAAAGTCAAAGAGATCACGATCGAAGGATTGTTATCGATACAGGCAGGTGAGAACCCTCGAGTCATCGAGGAGAAGCTCAAGTCGTTCCTGGCTCCGGGTGAACGCGGAAGCTCAGGCGGCGAAGAAGGGGGAGGCGAAGAGTAGTGGCTAAGCGCAAACCGGAAGAACCGCCGAAAGGCGCGCCGGCGTGGCAATCGACCTTTGCCGACCTGATGAACCTTCTGCTGTGCTTCTTCGTTATGCTTTTTGCGATGTCAACGATAGATGCCGAGAAGTTCGCGCTTGTGGCAGCAAGTTTTTCCCAGACATTTTCGATATTTGATTCGGGCGGATCGTCGCTTCTTGAAGGACTTCTTATCAACAACGGCGTATCCCAGCTGTCCCAGCTTGACGTATACATGAATACGATGGGACAGGCCGCAAGTGCCGAGGAAGAGTCTGATGACGTATACAAGGAGTTCGATGAGAAAGTTTCGGATGTCCAGCAGGAGATGCTCAAGCAGAACGAGGAACTTGCAGAAAAGATAGAAGAGGCGATAGCAGAGCAGAATCTTGACGGCGATATAGATGTTGATTTCACATCCCAGTATGTTGAACTGACACTTAACGGTGCGCTCCTGTTTGATTCAGGTAAGGCTGACATCAAGCCCGAAGCGCTTCCGCTCATGGAAAGAGTCGGCGTCATACTCCAGAAATATGCCGAGTCGATCATCGAAGTCGAAGGACATACCGATAACGTGCCGATCAGTACGGCAAGGTTTGCCAACAACAACGAACTGTCAAGCGCCCGTGCGCTTTCGGTATTTGATTATCTTGTTGAGCATACGAACCTTCTGCCTTCGAACATTAAACATTCCGGTCGCGGTGAATACATACCCGTAGCCGACAACTCAACGCCCGAAGGACGTGCCAAGAACCGCCGCGTTGAGATCAAGATATACAATCCGCTTGCCGCTCCGTAGGCCGGCAGGAGGGGCCACGATAGTGAATGTGTCAAAAGGGACAGTCCCTTATGACACAAAATGAGGAAACAAAGAAATGAAGAAAAATCTTATGTCTGTCATCATTCTTGCGCTGGTTGCCGTTAACCTTGTGCTCACCGGCATCATCATGTTCTCAACGGTATCCGCGAACCGCAAGACGATCAAGCTTGTAGATGACATTGCGGCGATCTTAAACCTTGAACTCGAAAAGAGTACTCCCGCCGAGGAAGTTGCCGAAGCCGAAGTCGTTCTTCCGGAGAATTCCGAGGTGTACGATATCGTCGATCCGATGACGATAGCACTCAAGTCAAGCGACGGCAAAGATCATTTTGCAATGTGCTCGGTATCATTTTCCATCAATACCCAGCATGATGATTACAAGACGTATCAGCCGATGCTCGCAACAAAAGAATCCAAGATCAAGAGTGAGATCATAGAAGTTGTGGGCAGTTATACAAAGGAAGAGGCTCAGGCCGACGTTCACGGAATAGAACAGCGGATCCTTCAGAAGGTTCAGGAAATGTTTGATTCTGATTTTGTATATGAAGCTTATTTCCGCGACATCAAATTCCAGTGATCCGTATTATTGATTAAGAGAGGGAGTCTATATGGGCGAAGTTCTCTCGCAAAATGAGATTGACAGTCTGCTTCAGGCCTTAAGTTCCGGTGAACTGGATGCGGAAGACATCAATTCCATTGATGAGCGAGCGGCGAAAAGTTACGATTTCAGGCGCCCGGCAAAGTTTTCCAAGGAACATCTGCGAACGCTTGAAATAATATTTGAACATTACGGCCGACTGCTTTCGACGAATCTGCCGGTATACCTGCGAAAGAACATTCAGGTAAGCGTGGTCAATTCCGAGGCATGTACATTTTCGGAGTTCTCGACGGCACTGGCCAATCCCGTGTTGCTCGCAGTGGTTAATTTCGAACCGCTCGGAGGTAATGTCTTACTGGAGATAGCAGCCAACCTCGGTTATGCGATAATAGACAGAATGCTCGGAGGTCAGGGTAATCCGCTTGACAAGAGCAGAGACTTTTCGGAGATCGAAAGGTCGATCATAGACAAGATCATAACGGTGTGCGTACAGCTCCTAAGAGAACCGTGGAAGAATGTTACGGAGATCACGCCTTTCCTCGAGAGAGTCGAGACCAACCCGCAGTTCGCACAGATCATAGCCCCGCAGGAGATGATCGCGATCGTCACCATCAATATCAAGATCGGTGATGTCGAAGGACTGATGAACGTGTGTCTGCCGTACTTCACACTTGAATCGGTAATGGATAAGCTCAATACCAAGTACTGGTTCGCAAACATGAAGGACAACGGCGGCGAGGAGTTCACGGAACATATCGAAACGATAGTCAGAAGGGTATCGATGCCGATAAGAGCAGTCCTTGGAAAGAGCACGATCACCGTAAGCGACTTTGTGAACATCCAGCTCGGAGATATCATAAAGCTCGGAAGCAAAGTCGATTCACAGCTCGATATTTATGTCGGAAATATCCGCAAATTCAAAGCACTCCCGGGTACATCGAGAGATGAATACGCGGTCAGAGTTACAGAAATTTTAAGGGAGGAGGAACGAAAATAGAGTATGGACGGAATGTTATCGCAAGATGAAATAAATGCTCTGCTTAGCGGCGGAATACCCGATGCGCCCGCTGACACTCCTGCCGAAGCTCCTTCAGAGACTCCTGATGCAACCGCCGAGGCTGCCACAATTGCGAAAGGCGGGGAAGAGATCACCGATGAAGAAAAAGACGCGATCGGTGAAGTCGCCAATATCAGCATGGGCACGAGTGCCACAACGCTGTACTCGCTGGTTAACAGAAAGGTTAACATAACTACCCCGGTAGTTGATATGGCAACGTGGGATGCCATAGTCGATGAGTACGAGAGGCCCTGTGTATTCATTAAGATCAAGTATACGGTTGGTCTTGAAGGCACCAACATCTTGATACTGAAGGAACATGATGTTAAGATTATAACGGACCTGATGATGGGAGGGGACGGAACCAATGTCGAAGACACCGAACTGACTGACATACATCTGTCAGCGATCTCCGAGGCCATGAACCAGATGATGGGTTCTTCGGCGACATCTCTTTCATCGATGCTGGGACGCATGATCGATATATCTCCGCCGGAGGCAAACCTCGTGGACGTCTCCGGGCTCGAGAAGCAGGAAGACATTTCTTCATTCCTTCTCGGCAGATTTGTAAGGATCACGTTCAGGATGCAGATAGGCGATCTGGTTGACAGTAAGATCATGCAGTTGTATCCTATTGACTTTGCAAAGAACCTGTATGATTATTTCATGGACAGTCAGGAACCGGAAGCTCCTCCGGCACCCGAACCGGCGCCTGCTCCACAGATGGCAGCACCTTCAATGCAGGCTCCTCAAATGGCAGCTCCTTCAATGGGAGCACCGCAGATGCCGCCCCCGAACATGGGAATGCCTCAGATGGGCGCTCCGGGAATGGACTTCTCGATGGGAATGGGCATGCAGCCCCAGATGGGAGCCCAGCAGATGGGCATGCCGAACATAAATATTCAGCCTGCGAGCTTTACACCGTTCTCAACGGATGTAAACGCAATGCAAAGTCAGGAGAATATATCCCTTATCAAAGACGTGCCTCTTGAGGTAACCGTAGAATTAGGCAGGACAAGTAAGGCAATTTCTGATATACTTGATTTTGCACCGGGCACGATCATAGAACTTGATAAGATAGCCGGCGAACCGGTAGACGTGCTTGTTAACGGCAAGCTTGTAGCAAAAGGTGAAGTAGTAGTAATTGAAGAAAACTTTGGTGTCAGAGTCACCGAAATAATCAACTAATAAGATAGGAGAAAAACGATGGCAAAAAACATTCTTATCTGTGATGATGCAGCATTCATGCGCATGATGATTAAGGACATTCTCTCTAAGAACGGTTATAACGTAGCCGGCGAAGCTGAGAATGGCGCCAAGGCTGTGGAGAAGTACAATGAGATCAAGCCCGATCTTGTTCTCATGGACATCACGATGCCTGAGATGGACGGAATCCAGGCACTCAAAAAGATCAAAGAAGGCGACCCTTCCGCACTTGTTATCATGTGCTCGGCAATGGGCCAGCAGGCTATGGTTATCGAATCTATCCAGGCAGGTGCGAAAGACTTTATCGTTAAGCCTTTCCAGGCAGACAGGGTTATAGAGGCTGTTAAAAAAGTCGTAGGTTGATAATATGGTGCTTGCGCTAACAGACAGGGCAGAAAGTTTTTCGCAGTTTCTGACTGTGATTTTGGTATTCCTTTTGGTACTGGCTCTGACGTATCTGACTACCCGTTTCGTGGGGAATTACCAGAAAGCAAGATCCGTAAACCGTAATTTTGATGTTATTGAGACATACAGAATAACAAACGGTAAATACCTGCAGATTGTCAGGATCGGTGAAAAATACGTGGTCATAGGCGTCGGCAAGGATAATATCACACACATATGTGATCTGTCTGCTGACGATATCAAACCCGTACTTTCCGAGCAGTCCTTTCAGTCGGTCGAAGCGTTCAGGTCCATTTTGGACAAAGCAAAAGAACGAATCGGTAAAGGCGGTAAAAATGAGAAATAGCGGTAGCATTGGGGGCAGAAGAGCATTTATGATCTTTTGCTTCCTTGTGTATTTATTGGTGATATTATTTTTATCGCCCACAAACATATACGCCAGCGAAGTAAACGAGCTGGGTATCTCGACCGAGACGGAGCCTAGAAGACCGACCGTCATAAGAGAACCCGGAACAGCCACGGAGGCTGAGGATATCAGAGATCTGAACGTGTCCAATAATCTCTCGATAACGTATACCGACGCGCAGGGAAACCTGTCGGGGACACTGCGTATACTGATCATCCTTACACTTGTCGCCATGGCTCCGTTCCTCGTGATGATGATGACGTCTTTTACGAGGATACTGGTCGTACTCCATTTTGTCAGAACCGCACTCGGTACCCAGACTGCACCTCCCAACCAGGTGCTCGTGGGACTGACTCTGTTCCTGACGTTTTTTATTATGAATCCGGTTATAACGGATATTAATACCAACGCGGTAAAGCCCTTTGAAGCGGGCGAGATGACCCAGCAGGAGTTTCTCGATACGGCGCAGGTTCCGCTTCGTGAGTTCATGTATCCGCAGACCCAGACAAAGGATGTCAGGCTGTTCATGGACATTGCCAAGATCGAAAGCGTTGAGAACATCGAGGACATTCCGATGCGTGTACTCGTGCCTGCATTCGTGATAAGCGAACTGAGGCGCGCGTTCATAATAGGGTTCCTGATATATATTCCGTTCATTGTCATCGATATGGTCGTCGCGTCGACGCTGATGTCCATGGGTATGATGATGTTGCCGCCGACGACGATCTCCATGCCTTTCAAGATACTGCTCTTTGTTCTTGCAGACGGCTGGAACCTTGTCATCGGCAACCTTGTGAAGACGTTTTATTAACAAGACGCGTATTTAAAAATAAGGGGGATACAGAATATGATGGACATCGACAACGTTACAACTATAACCCGGACGGCACTTTACACGATCATCAAGTGCTCGGCTCCGATGTTGCTGGTCTCTCTTGTTATCGGTCTGGCGGTCAGTATCTTCCAGACGGTGACATCGATCCAGGAGCAGACACTGACATTCGTTCCGAAAGTCATCGGGATATTTGCTTCGATCATGATACTCGGACACTGGATGCTGAGCGAGATCGTTACATACACCGAACAGCTTTGGAACGGGTTTTCTCTGTACATCAGATAAGAAATGCTGGATTATACATTTTCATTTGAAGATCTGGAATTTTTCCTTCTCGTATTTGCGAGGATAGCTTCGTTCATGTTCGTTGCGCCGTTCTTCTCGATGTCAAATACGCCGAGAAGAGTGCGTGCGGGATTTTCACTTATACTTACGGTATTGTTGTTCGTAGTCCTTCCCGATCATACAACACCCGCGTATTCGACGGTCCTGGGCTATTCAATAATCGTTTTGAGGGAGACGATCGCAGGTCTTGTAATAGGACTCGGTGCCAATATCTGCATGTCGGTCATGAACTTTGCCGGAAAGGTTGCGGATATGGAAGTCGGACTTTCAATGGTTCAGCTGTTTGACCCGCTGACAAGGGAAGGAACCGGTTTCATGGGAAGCTTTTATCAGTATATACTCGTGCTGATAATGCTTGTCACCAACATGCATTATTATTTCCTTCGTGCGATAGTGGAGACGTTTTCGCTCATCCCGATCGGCGGAGCGAAGTTTAATACGGATAAGATAATGACAACGATGGTTCAGTTCATGACGGATTACGTCATACTTGCCTTTCGTGTCTGTCTTCCGATCGTTGCGGCAATGCTTTTGCTTAACGCGATACTTGGTGTTCTTGCCAAGACCGCACCGCAGATCAACATGTTCTCGGTCGGTATCCAGATCAAGATACTGGTCGGACTTGCGATACTGTTTTTAACGATCGGGACAATTCCGAGCGCATCCGAATTCATTTTCAAGGAAATGAAGATAATGATGACGGCAATGGTAAGGTCGATACAGTAATGACTTTTATGCGGTAATAAGGGGATTATGTCAAAAGAATACCGGCTGTTGCAATTAAATCTGCAGTTGTTTGCAAAGGAAGGCCCCGGAGGGGAAAAAACGGAGCCGGCCACCGACAAGAAGCTCAAGGACGCCAGAAGCGAAGGCCAGGTGGCCAAGAGCAGGGAGCTCGGGCAGGCTTTGGCGCTGCTTGCGCTTTTTATAGTACTTAAGATCTGGGCAGGAACCATCGGCCATAATTTCATCAATTCATTCCGCGCCAATTATACGCGGATGAAAGAGATGACCACACTGGTGGGCGGAGACATCTCGGTAAAGGATTTTACCCGTCTGATCAATTCCAACATCGTTACGATGGTACTCGTTGTTGCGCCGGTGTTTATAGCTGCAGTGGCGATAGCCGTTATCTCGGATATATTCCAGGTCAAATGGGCTCCGACAGCCAAGCCGCTCAAACCGAAGTTTTCCAAGATCAATCCGATCAGCGGATTCAAGAGGATCTTCTCAAAAGAAAAGCTTATCGATCTGTTAAAATCACTTGTTAAGCTCTTCATACTCGGTTATATGGCTTATACAACTCTTAAGGGTGAATTCGCCGTTTTATTCACCCTGTTTGACATGGAACTTATAAGTGCCGTAAGGATCATCGGTGATGTTGCCATAAGCCTCGGGCTTAAGATAAGTGCCGTATATATCGTGATAGGATTTGCCGATTTCGGTTATCAGAAATGGAAGTTCGCCGAAGACATGAAGATGACCAAGCAGGAAGTCAAGGATGAATGGAAGAACGCCGAAGGAGATCCTGCGGTAAAGGGCAAACAGAAGCAGAGGATGATGGAAGCCTCGAGAAGAAGGATGATGCAGGCCGTGCCGAGCGCGGATGTTGTCATCACGAACCCTACGCATTTTGCGGTTGCCGTAAAGTACGATGTAAACGTTTTTGATGCTCCGTACGTTGTGGCAAAGGGTGAGGATTTTCTCGCTGCCCGTATCAAAGAGAGGGCGGCGGAAGCGGGTGTTGATATAGTCGAGAACAAGCCGCTTGCAAGGATGCTTTACTACAACGTGGATCTTGGAAGCCCGATCCCGCCGGAACTGTATCAGACCGTTGCGGAGATACTCGCGGCTATATACAATGCAAGACAGGCAAGCTGATCATATTACAGGCAGGTTGGGCTCATTCAGGCATTGCAGACAGGGGGATGCTTCCTTATATGGGCAGGACATGATCATAAATTCGTAGGGAGGTGAGAGAATATGCGTAAATTTGCCGTGCCGGACATAGGTGTGGCACTGTATCTTCTTTCCGCATTCATATTTCTCATTATCCCGATACCTTCAGGACTTCTGGATGTGGCGCTCGCGATCAATATTTCGATTGCATTCGCGGTCTTGTTCAACACGATGTTTGCAAAGGAAGTGCTGGACATGTCGTTCTTCCCGACACTGCTTTTGTTCACGACGATCTTTCGTATATCGCTGAACGTGTCATCCACACGACTCATCCTTTCAACAGGATCGCCGGGTAACGTGGTCGAGACATTCGGACAGTTCGTCGGCGGCGGTGACCTTATCATGGGAACCATAGTGTTCATCATACTGATAATCATTCAGTTCATGGTCATCAACAAAGGCTCGGAAAGAGTTGCGGAAGTAACGGCAAGATTTACACTTGATGCTATGCCCGGTAAACAGATGGCGATCGATGCCGATCTTAATACGGGCGCTATAACCGATGAAGAAGCCAAACAGCTTCGTGCCAAGATCCAGGAGGAGTCAAGCTTCTTCGGATCCATGGATGGTGCGGTCAAGTACGTAAAAGGAGATGCGACCGCCGGCCTTATCATCACTTTCGTAAATATAATCGGCGGTATCGCCATGGGAATGCTTCGTCAGGGGCTTGATTTTAACGCGGCGATCTCCAAGTATACGATACTTACTATCGGTGACGGCCTTGTATCGCAGATACCCTCGCTTCTTATATCTCTTTCAACCGGTATCCTGGTCACGAAGGGATCGAAGGAGGCGGACTTCGGTTCGGTACTTGTCTCCCAGCTGTTCGGGATGCCCAAGGCAATGTACTTTGTCGGCGGAGTCATCTGTTTTCTCGGTATTGTGACACCGCTTAACGCGATACTGTTTCTTGCGATCGGACTTTTGTTCATCGTAAGTGGAAGGATAGTTGCCAATAACATAGAGATATCAAGGACCGAGAGGTCGGTTGAGACGGAGGAGGAAGAAGCCGAGGAAGTGCGCAAACCGGAAAATGTCGTCTCACTCCTTCAGGTCGATCCGATCGAACTCGAATTCGGTTACGGTATCATCCCGCTTGCAGATGTCAACCAGGGCGGTGACCTTCTCGACAGAGTCGTGATGATAAGACGTCAGGTTGCGTTAGAGCTCGGTACCGTTGTCCCGATCATAAGACTGCGTGATAATATACAGCTTAATCCCAACCAGTATATTATCAAGATAAAAGGCATACAGGTAAGTGAAGGAGAGATCCTTTTCGATCATTACATGGCCATGAATCCGGGATTTGTAGAGGAGGAGATCTCCGGTATTCCGACGTTCGAGCCTTCGTTCCATCTGCCGGCCATATGGATAACCGAGTCCCAGCGGGAGCGTGCCGAGAGTCTCGGTTACACGGTCGTGGATCCGCCTTCGATCATCGCCACGCACCTTACGGAGATCATCAGGCAGCATATATCGGAACTTCTCACGCGTCAGGATGTTCAGAACCTTATCAACAATATCAAGGAGACGAACCCGTCGCTTGTTGAGGAACTCACACCCAAGCTTCTCGGTCTTGGCGAGATCCAGAAGGTTCTACAGAACCTCCTGAAGGAGGGTATTTCCATAAGAGACCTGCTGTCGATCTTCGAGACACTCGCGGATCACAGTCCGGTTACAAGAGATACGGACGTGCTCACCGAATATGTGCGGCAGAACCTTAAACGTGCGATCTCGGCCAAGTACTTTGCGGCAAACGAAGCCACGAGCGTTGTAACTCTCGATCCGAAGATCGAGCAGGAGATAATGAATTCGGTCAAGCAGACCGAGCAGGGAGCTTATCTGACGCTTGATCCCGACAGGACAAAAGACATCATGAAGTCAGTCGGCGAGGAAGTGGAAAAACTTGAAAATCTCGGTAAGAATCCGATAATAATCACTTCTCCGATCGTAAGAATGTATTTCAAAAAGCTTACTGAGGATTACTATCAGGATCTTATCGTAGTATCATATAATGAGATCGATAACAATGTGGAACTTCAATCGGTCGGAATGGTGACAGCTTAAATGATTATCAAGAAATTTCAGGCAAAATCCGAAGAAGAGGCGGTATCGGCTGCCAAGAGGGAGATGGGCGAGAATGTCGTTATCATGAGCTCAAGAAGTCTCAAGAAAAAGGGTCTGTTCTCGTTTCTCAAAAAGCCCCTTTACGAGGTGACCGTTGGTATGGAGGAGGAGAGCGAAAGACCGGCTTCCAATGCCTTTTCGATGCTTGCCAAAAAGAGCATCAATCAGGGACTGACCAAACCTTCAAGTCCTTTTTCGGATATAATACCCGACGAGCCGGCAAGCGAGCCCGACAAGAAGGAGAAAGTCATAGAGCAGAGGCTCGACAATCTCCAGTCGCTGCTTGAAAAGCAGTTTACCAAAACACCGCCGGCGGATGAATTCGAAAAGGAGCCGGAGGAGGATTCTTCCGTTGCATTCCTAAAGCTCATATACAAGACACTTATAGATAATGAGGTTGAGGAAAAGTACGCGAACGAACTTCTTGACGAAATAGGCAAGATCAAGACACCGAAGTCCAGCATTGATTTTCTTCTCGGTAACATCTATCAGAAGATGATACTTAAGTTCGGACAGCCCGTAACGATCCCGCTCGGCCTTGAGCGCCAGAGGGTGATATTTTTCATAGGCCCGACAGGCGTCGGAAAAACGACCACGATCGCCAAGATCGCATCCCAGCTTTGTGTCAATCACAAGAAAAAAGTCGTCCTTCTTACGACGGACACATACAGGATCGCCGCAGCGGAACAGCTCCGCACATATGCGAGCATACTTGATGTCCCGTTCCGCGTGATCTACACCGAAGAAGAGATGATGACGTCGATAAGGGATTATAAGGATTACGATTATATACTTGTCGATACGGCCGGACATTCACAGCACAATGTCGATCAGAAGGATTCGATGGCACACTTTTTAAAGAGTGTCGATGATTCGGTCGACAAGGATGTTTATCTTGTTGTAAGTGCCACGACCAAATACAGGGATCTTCTTGCGATAGCGGACGCCTATTCGGAGTTTACGGATTACAAGCTTATATTCACGAAGCTTGATGAGACAACGACTCTCGGGAATCTCTTTAACCTCTGTATGTATACCGGCTCATCCATGTCGTATGTTACATGCGGTCAGAACGTTCCCGACGACATAGAAGTTTTCTCGCCGCAGTCGACTGTCAAGCAGCTCCTGGGAGGCAAATGATGGATCAGGCTGAAGGTCTTCGCAATATAATCAAACAGAATGCCATCAATAACCGCCCCGCGGCACGCGTCATCACAGTCACGAGCGGAAAGGGCGGGGTCGGCAAATCGAATGTTTCGATAAACCTTGCGGTCCAGTTCCGCCGCCTCGGGAAGAAAGTCATAATATTCGACGCCGATTTCGGAATGGCGAATATTGAAGTGATGTTCGGAGCAATCCCGAGACATAATCTTGCGGATCTTATATACCACGGCAAGAACATCCGTGAGATAATCACCATGGGACCGATGGATATCGGATTCATATCCGGAGGCTCGGGTATAGCAAGCCTTTCCAACCTCGGAAAGGATTATATCGATTATCTTATCAAGAACCTGGCAGAGCTCGATCTGCTCGCGGACGTTATCATAGTGGATACGGGTGCGGGTATCAGTGAAGCCGTACTTGAATTTCTTGTAGCAAGCCCGGAAGTGCTTCTTGTTACGACACCCGAGCCGACATCCATAACGGATTCGTACTCGCTTCTTAAAGCGCTTTCGAGACATGCGAAGTTCGACCGCGCAAATACCGCGGTAAAAGTCGTTGCCAACAAGGTATCCGATTTTGAAGAGGGCAGACAGCTGTATACGAAGCTCAATGCGGTGACCGGAAGATATTTGAAGATCCCGCTCTGCCTTATAGGCGTGATACCCGAAGATCATGAGCTTGTAAAGGCTGTTATGCAGCAGAGCCCGATCTCGATAACCAATCCGAATGCAAAAAGCGCGAGGGCTTTTACGGATCTTGCCACGGCACTTGAAACGGGGGCAACGGATCCCGTTTACACAAAACGGGGAATGTCGGGATTTTTCGCCTCGATGATAAGAGGCAAATAAACATAACGGAGGATGACATGATTTCCAAATTTGTACAGGTAGGTAACAAGATAGAAATAGAGTCCATCAAGAAGACGACGGATGAACTCGGGGAGATCACAAGAAAAACATACAGGAGTGAACTGTATGATATAGAGTCCGAGGATATCATCAAGATCGCGATGCCTATGGAACAGAGCAAGATCGTGCTTCTTCCGGTCGATGCCGAATACAGCCTGTGCTTCTATACAAGCGGAGGCCTGTATCAGTGCCTTGCAAGAGTGATCGAACGCTTCAAGAGCAACAACCTGTTCGTGCTCAAGATGGAGCTTGAGACCGATCTGCAGAAATATCAGAGAAGAGAATATTATCGTCTGAACACGGTGCTCGACATGAAGAGCAAGGCGATCGATCCGGCGGAAACCGCCCAGACCGGTATATCCCACGTGCATTTCATAGACACCGATCTGACGTTTGATAACGGAACAATGGTTGACATCAGCGGAGGCGGTGCGAGGTTTATTTCCAAAGTACAGTATACCGAAGGCTCGCTTATAAGATTTGTGTTCTCACTGTTCGTTAACGGGCAGGTGACCGAATACAAGCTTACCGGAAAAGTCCTTAAATCTTCGCCGATGGAGAACCGGGAGGATTCTTTTGAGAACCGTATCCAGTTCGTAAATATCGTAAATGATGACAGGGAAAGCATTATCAAATACATATTCGAGGAAGAAAGAAAGAAGAGACACAGGGAACGCGGGACTTTCTAAATTGTCACATTTGCCCTGTCACACGCTGACTGATAAGAGGAAATGACCATCAAAAGGGCATTCTGGAGGAAAAATGAAGAAAAAAATTCTCATAATCGATGACTCTGCACTCATGAGAAGGGTGTTTTGTGATATAATCAATTCCGATGACAGGTTTGAGGTTGTAAATACTGCAACCGACGGTGCCGAAGGCTTCAAGTTCATCTGCCAGAAAGAGTATGATGCGGTCGTCCTCGATGTGTACATGCCGAAGATGACAGGTATCCAGCTTCTTGAGGAGATGCAGAGGTCAAAGGTGAGTGCCCGTATCATAATGGCGAGCACCACAACAGGCGAAGGTGCCAGAGAGACACTTGATGCGCTGTCACTCGGAGCGATCGATTTTATCAAGAAGCCCGAGAATGTGGCAGACACGAGAAAAGATGAATTCTCCAAGCGTTTTCTCGATCTTCTGTATGTGGTGGCATGTGCGCCGATGCCAAGGTTCGGCGGAGCCGTAGTGGCTTCAAAGAGTGCCGGGGCGACGCACACATTCACAAAGCGTTTTGATGTCAACATCCATACCACCGCCGACAAGATCGCCAAAGATCGTGAGGCGGCGTTAAAGGATCGCGAATCCGCGGCAAGGGTTACTTCCAAAGCTGCCGATTCGGGCGAGATCAGGCTCAGAAAGGTGGAACACAAAGGCCACAAGAAGATCGTGGCCATAGCAAGTTCAACCGGAGGGCCCAGAGCGCTTCAGGATGTCATTCCTTATCTGCCCGCCAACCTTCCCGTGCCGGTGCTGCTTGTACAGCATATGCCGCAGGGATTTACGGCTTCACTTGCCGACAGGCTCAATGAGATATCAAAGATCGCGGTTTCCGAAGCGCGGGACGGAGATATGCTCGTACCGGGTCATGTGTATATCGCTCCCGGCGGTATCCACATGAAAGTCGAAAAGAGAGGTGGAAGTCACTTCATCAGGTATTCCGACGAACCGGCAAGAGAAGGAGTCAAGCCGAGCGCCAACTACATGTATGAGTCTTTGACCGGATGCGATTATGATGAAGTCATCTGTGTCGTACTTACGGGAATGGGCGCCGACGGTACAGCCGGTATCAAGAATCTCGACCTGAAAAAACAGACATATATCATCGCGCAGGACAAGGATACCTGTACAGTGTACGGTATGCCGAAGGCTATCGCCATGACAGGGCTTGTCAGTGAAGTTGTTCCGCTGAAAGGTATTGCGGATCAGATTACTAAGAACGTGGGGGTACGTTAATTATGGATGTAAGCCAATATCTCGGAATTTTCCTCGATGAAACAAACGAACATTTACAGACGCTGTCCGACCAGCTTATGATTCTGGAGAATGAGCCGGAGAACGAAGATACCATTAATGAGATCTTCCGCGCGGCCCATTCGTTAAAAGGTATGGCCGGAACCATGGGTTACAAGAGGATGCAGAATCTGACCCATGACATGGAGAATGTATTCTCCGAAGTCCGCAACGGCAAGATCAAAGTCGACGGACACATGGTCGATATCCTTTTCCAGGCTCTCGATGCCCTTGAAGAGTACAGGGAGAATATCTCGCAGAACCAGGATGAGGGAACGAACGACAATGAGCCCATCATCCAGGCGCTCCAGGCTATTCTGAACGGAGATTCGGCCGCGCCTGAAGCGAAAGCTTCCGATGCTCCGGCACAGGGAAATGCCGAAGCATCCGAGAAGCCTGCCCAGGAAGCCGGAGCAGCTTCGTCCGAAGGCGGAAAATGGCATGACATCGTGCTTCATGAGCCCGAGCAGCATGTTATTTCCGAAGCCATCAAGAACAATTCCAAGGTTTACGGATTTACCGTATATATTCAGGAAACATGCATACTGAAGGCTGCAAGAGCATTCCTTGTGTTCAAGGCTCTTGAGGAACTCGGCGAAGTGATCGTTTCGGAGCCTTCGGTTCAGGATATAGAAGATGAGAAGTTTGATTTTGATTTCTCACTGTATTTTGTTACGGATTCACCGATAGACAAAGTCAAGGAAGCCATTCTTTCGGTTTCCGAGATCGACCGCGTTGAAGGTGATGCGATCGATATGGATAAGGCCAAGATCGCCAAGGAAGATGATGATGAAGAAGAGAGTGCTCCTTCAGCTGAGGCACAGCCGAGTTCGGGCAGTGCTCCGGCTCCCGCACCTTCTGCAGGAACACCTGCACCTGCACAGCAGCCCGCGGCGGATCATAAGGGTGCCGACAACAAGAAGACCGGTGCCAACAAGCCCGCTGTCAACCGTACGGTCCGTGTTGATATCGAAAAGCTCGATGTTCTCATGAACCTCGTATCCGAACTGATCATAGCCAAGAACTCACTCGTAAGCTTTGCAACGAGCGAAAGCTCATCTTCGCATACGGGCTTTAACGAGCAGATCGAATATCTTGAAAGCGTAACCACAAACCTTCACGAATCGGTCATGAAGGTTCGAATGGTTCCCATTGAGAGCGTTGTCAACAAGTTCCCGCGTATGATCAGAGATCTGTCCAAGAAGCTTGACAAGCAGATGGAACTTCATATGAGCGGTGAAGAGACAGAACTTGACCGTACCGTTGTGGATGAGATCGGAGATCCTCTGATGCATCTGCTGCGTAACAGTGCCGATCACGGACTTGAGCATATCGATCTTCGTCGTGAGCGCGGTAAGAGCGATGTCGGTCAGATCTACCTCGATGCATATCAGGACGGTAACAACGTTGTTATCGAAGTAAGAGATGACGGTAACGGAATTGATACGGAAGCCGTTAAGAGAAAAGCTATCGAGCGCGGAACCATCACACCCGAACAGGGTGAGACGATGAGCGAGAAGGAGATCATAGATCTTCTGTTCCTTCCGAGCTTTTCAACCGCAAAGGTTGTATCCGATGTATCCGGACGAGGTGTCGGACTTGATGTCGTAAGATCCAAGATCGGTTCTCTCGGCGGTGATGTTTCGGTCAAGACCAAGCTCGGCGAAGGAAGCACATGGACGATCCGTCTGCCGCTTACACTTGCCATCATTCAGGCTCTCATGGTCGTTATCGGAGACGAGAAGTATGCGGTATCTCTCGGAAGTATACAGACCATCGAGGATGTTGCCGAAGAAGATATCAAATATGTTGAAGCAAGAGAAGTTATCAATCTCCGCGATACGGTTATCCCGATCATCAGACTTCGTGATGTTCTCGGAGTCAAGACGGATAAAGAGCAGGGTCAGAACCTTGTGGTCATAATAGTCAAGAAGGGCGATCAGCTTGCCGGTCTTGTTGTTGACGAACTGATCGGACAGCAGGAGATCGTTATCAAGTCACTCGGCAAGTACATTAACTGCAGCTCGCGGCTCATTTCGGGTGCCACCATCTTAGGTGACGGCGAAGTTGCCCTGATACTTGATGCAAACGTTCTGATTTAACAGGCAGGAGGATAGATTATGGATGCGTTAAACATAGCCAGAGAATATGAAACCGTTCAATATATAGTTATCAAGATCGGTGAGGAACAGTACGGTATTGATATCAGTTTCATTGACAATATCGTAAGAATGCAGAGCATTACCAGAGTGCCGGATGTTCAGCCTTATTTTGCGGGTGTTATTAATATCCGTGGTGAAGTCGTACCGGTAATGAGCCTTCGTCTCAAGATGGGACTTGAACCCGATGAATATACGAACAAGACAAGGATCATAATCGTAAAGCTTGAGAACAATGCTCCCATAGGTCTTATAGTTGACGAGGTCAAGGAAGTTGTCACTCTTGACGAAACGTCCATCGATGAAGTGATCCGTGACAGGAAGATCGATGAGACTTATATCAACGGAATCGGCAAGAACGGTGACACACTCATTTCATTGCTTGAACTTAATGCGGTTATAAACGAGAAAGAGAATTCGTGATATGGCAAAAGTAGATCTTAACAATATGGAAGGAGTATACTTTGATGTACTCCGTGAAATAGGCAACATCGGAGCGGGCAATGCTACAACGGCACTCGCGCAGATGCTTAACACCAAAGTCGACATGCACGTTCCGAAAGTTGACCTCCTTGATTTTTCCGAGATCGGGGAAGCAATGGGCGGAGAGGAACAGGTAATGGCCGGCATCTATCTGGTCGTTGAAGGTGATATCTCCGGATCCATTATGTTCCTTCTCGAAAAATCGTCCGCGAAAGCTCTCGTTTCCAGACTTATGGGAACCGGGAACGATAATCCGGACGGTGAGTTTGATGAGATGGAGCTGTCCGCTTTAAAAGAGATCGGAAATATCATAACGGGTTCCTATCTGTCGTCCCTTTCGACGCTCACGAACCTGAATATTTATCCTTCACCTCCTGATATCTCCATTGATATGTGCGGTGCGATCCTTTCCGTGCCTGCCATTGAGTTTGGTGCACTCGGAGACAAGATGCTCCTTATTGCAACGGAATTCACGGATGATGTCAAACTTGAAGGCTACTTTATTCTTGTTCCGGATCTGGAATCATACGACAAGATACTTTCTTCGTTAGGGATGTAGAGGATATAGATGGGTAATATGATTAAGGTCGGTATGGCAGACCTCAAGCTGTGCAAAGCACCGGACGCCATTACAACTCTCGGACTGGGATCGTGTGTGGGGATTGCGATAAGGGATCCCATCACAAAGATCGGAGGTCTTGCTCATATAATGCTTCCGGACAGCACGGCATTTGCCAATAACAGTAATATTCCAAAATTTGCGGACACGGGCGCAAAAGAACTTGTCAGGATAATCGTGGCAGCGGGCGCCAACAGATCGAGGCTTGTTGCCAAGATCGCAGGCGGGGCGCAGATGTTCTCGTTCCAAAGCAAGAACGAAATGACCGCGGTGGGAGAGCGTAATGTTCAGGCAGTCAAGAAGGTTCTCGCGGAATTGAAGATACCGATACTTGCAAGTGATACGGGTCTCAACTTCGGACGAACGGTTGAATTCTACCCGGAAACCGGCGATTATATAATCAAAGCCGTCGGTAAAGGAGTCAAAACAATATAGTGCACATCCTGCACTGGAAAGACGGATCTACATGAATACAAAAAAAATACCTGCGCTCGTAATGCTTCTTGCAGGTTCGGTGGCTGTGATCGTTACATACATCAACCATTACAGCCTTGAAGATATGCTTGTGGTTCTGATACTGACTCTTATAGTTTTTCTGATCATCGGTATCGCCATCAAACTGATCTTTGATTCATTTCATATTGAGGAACCGGATGAGGACAGAGTCGACGATGACGGGGAAGTCGTTGAGAAGACCGAGATTCCGGACGAAAATGAAGAAGAAAGTCCTCCGGCTGAGGAAGAAGTCAGAGAGGATGAAGATAACTCCTAGGGGAAGGAGTAGGGTTCTTAAAAGAACCCGTGGAGGGGCTCATGGATGAAAACGGTAAGCTGAAGTTATGGAAGGATTATTCCTCCAAACCGACACCGGAACTTCGGGAAAAACTCATATTGGAATATGCTCCGCTCGTTAAACTTGTGGCGGGGCGCCTTTCTATGTATCTGGGGTATAATGTCGAGTACGACGATCTGTGCGGATACGGGATATTCGGACTGATCGATGCGATCGACAAATTTGACTCCGCCAAGGATGTCAAATTCGAAACATACGCCTCACTTCGGATCAGAGGCTCAATTCTGGATCAGATCAGAAAAATGGACTGGATACCCAGAACAGTCCGCCAGCGACAGAAACAGATAACTGCGGCAGTATCGGAAGTTGAAGCCGCTACCGGCAAGACGGCAACTGATGAGCAGGTTGCAATGGCTCTCGGGATATCCGAGGAAGAATACTTAAGCTGGCAGTCGCAGATGAACGTTACGAATGTTGTTTCGCTTGATGATTTTGTGGAACAGGGAAGTGACGTGGCCGATAACAGGGGATTGTCATCACAGATGGCACGGCCCGAAGAACACATGGAAAAAGAAGAGCTTAAGCAGATGCTTGGCGAAGCGCTTAATCTTCTGACCGAGAAGGAGAGAATGGTCGTTGTCCTGTATTATTACGAGGAACTCACTCTGAAAGAGATCAGCAATGTTCTTGAAGTATCCGAGTCCAGAGTATCGCAGCTTCATACAAAAGCACTCGGCAAGATGAAGAACAAGATGGGCAACTACATGGGAATTCTCACATCAGTCTGAAACACACAGGTACATCAAAGGAGAGGCAAAATGAAGAACGGTTATTTCAAGATCCAGTTTAGTGAGAACGAGTCTTTTGTCAGCCTGTTTCCGCCGGAAGGCGGCGGAGAGCCGATAAGGGTGGATGAAATGAGGGATTATCTTGTATCAAAAGGTTTTCCCAATATTGATATTGTTGCGCTCAAGAATGCAATAGACAATCTTACCAAACAGGAAAATATCAGGATAGCATCCAGGAAAGGTATTCCGTGCCCCGAAAGCTTCCGTGTTATCATCTCGCCCGATAAGATGCAGGCGGTATGCAGATTCTATCCGGCATCAACGAGCGGCGCCAATCTTACTCCTGCCGATATCAAAAGTACGTTAAAGCTTCAGGGCGTCACCAAGGGAGTGGACGATGAGGCGATAAATGCATATCTTGCGAACAGGCAGTACTGCACGGATATTGTTCTTGCAAAGGGACTTGAACCGACCCAGGGCGAGGATGCCAGTATCGAATACTTCTTTAATACCAATCCCAATCTCAAGCCCAAGCTCAACGAAGACGGATCGGTTGATTTCTTCTCGCTTTCGGCGATAAGCCTTGTAAAGGCGGGTGACAAGCTTGCAACGCTTACAAGAGAAGTTCCAGGAGAGGCCGGATATAATGTGACCGGAGACATCATTCCGCCCCGTGAAGTCAAAAAGCTTATGCTAAAGTTCGGAAGAAACATTGAGCTTTCCGAAGACGAGCTTACGATCACATCACTCGTGAACGGCCATGCATCCCTTGTTGAGGGAAAAGTATTCGTTTCGGATGTTTATGAAGTCAGCGACGTGGATACATCCACCGGAAATATTGAATACGAAGGAAATGTATGCGTTCTCGGAAACGTCAAGACTGGATTTTCATTAAAGGCCAACGGAAACGTTGAAGTCAGGGGCGTTGTTGAGAATGCTTTCGTTGAAGCAACCGGTAATGTAACGATAGCCAGAGGCATGAACGGGATGAGCAAAGGCACGATCATTGCCGGAGGTAATGTCATATCAAAGTTCATAGAAAATGCCAATGTCACGGCCGGCGGATATGTTCATTCCGAAGCCATTTTGCACAGCAATATCATCTGTAAGGGAGAAGTCAGCGTTACAGGTAAGAAAGGATTCATTACCGGAGGAAGCGTTAAGACTCCGGCCAGTGTTTCGGCCAAGACGATAGGATCCACGATGGGCGTCAGTACCGAGATAGAGGTTGGAACCGACCCCAAACTGACACTTCGATATAACAGCCTCACTGCCGAGATCGCGAATCTCAAGAAGAGGATAGAACAGGCCGAGCCGGCCATAGTTACCATTACGGGCAGGATTAAAGCCGGTGAGCAGCTCCGTCCGGAACAGATACTCTATTTCAAACAGATTTCCCAGCAGTACAAGGAAATGAAAGCAGATCTGGAAGCGAAAATGAATGAGATTCTGGAACTGCAGGACAGCATGGAAGAGTCATCGGATGTCGAAAGCTGTGTAAAGGTCGAAGGATATGCGTATCCCGGAACCAAGATAACCATCAGTGAGACGACCACTACACTTACCAAACCCAGTCAGCACTGCAGATTTGTACGCGAAGGTGCAGATGTGCGCATAAAGGGGTTATAATATGATCACACCGCTTGAAAACAACAATATGGTCGTTCGGGCAATGGATTACTCCAATGTCCAGCGTAATGAGATCGAGCATCCGCATCATCAGCATGTGGTGATCCAGGAAGATATAGAAAAGAATGACGATTCGAACGTCAAAACGGTCAGAAACAAAGATGATGCCGACGGAGCGGATACGCATCATGATGCCCGTGAGGAAGGAAGAAACAAATATTTTTCCACGCGAAAGACCAAGAAAAAAAATGAAGTCCCGGATGAAGGGAAAGTCATTCCCAAGAATCCCGGCGGCTTTAACATAACCATTTAGGAGGGTAAAATGTCATCTATGGAAATAGCACTCCTTGTGATAGGAGTGATTATTTTTGTCATAAGCTTTCTGATGCCTGAAGTACCGATGAAGAAGTCGGACAGGCAGCTTGCGGCTGAGATGGAAGAGGCCAGGCGCCTTGTCGAATCGGAGGTTGACACGATGCGTCTGCGCGTCGGGGAAGCCACGAACGAGACAGTCGATTTTGCCGTTGACAAAGCAGAGCGCTCTCTTGAAAAGGTCTCCAATGAGAAGATCATGGCGGTGGGTGAATATGCCGGAACGGTTCTTGAGGAGATCAACAAGAATCATCAGGAAGTCATGTTTTTATATGACATGTTAAAAGACAAGCAGGCAGATCTTAACAATACGATAAGAGAAGCCGAGGCCGCGACAAAGGAGATCGAGACTCTCTCGCACAATGCGATGGATGCTTCTGAGACTCTTCTTCGCGGAATGAGCGTCGCTTCCGTTTCACAAAAAGGTCTAACGCGTGAACAGAAATCGGTATTTGATATCGAGATACCCGATGCGCCGCCGGTCGTATTTGAGAACAGAACAAAAGAGGAGCCGGCAAATAGTGCTCCCGTACAGGCAGCGGCTGCGGCACCTGCTGTTGACAACAGTGTAAAACGCGGAAAGAAGCTTACACAGTCCAAGATAGAAGCGCAGCTTCTCGGGATCAGCAGTCCGGAGGATGCGCTGACCAAGGCGATAACAGCAGATGCACCGGCACCCGTCAAGGAGAAAGTCGTATATGATATTCTTTCGGGCGGGATATACAAGGAAGGCAATATAGTGAACTCGTCAGCTCCCGCAGCCGGAGCGGCAACAACCGCTGACTTTGAGGCGATGATGGGAGAGATGACACAGGCCCCGGCAAACAATAATGACAAGATACTTGCTATGGCCGAGCAGGGGCTTGATACGGTACAGATAGCGAAGACTCTTGGCCTTGGAGTCGGGGAAGTCAAGCTCGTACTTGATCTTTTCCGGTAGCTTAAGGTCTGTGTGGAGAAAATCATGAAGTTAAAATATTATCTGCGCGGTCTCGGAATAGGAGTCGCTGTAACGGCGATCGTTATGGGACTGGCGCTTTCAAAAAATACAAAGGGGTCGATGACCGATGAGGAAGTAAAGGCGCGTGCAGCCGAACTCGGGATGGTCGAAGAAGACAGGACGCTGGTGTCGACAGCAACACCGACAGCAACGCCGACACCGACGCC
>JAILRJ010000015.1:0-30050 GCA_024698285.1 Lachnospiraceae bacterium
GGATTACGAGAAGAATATGAATGAGTATGACCTCGGCGCCGGAAAGATTCTGGGCGGTGTTGCGGTTCTTAAAATGTCGAGTAACCTTCCTGTCAAAGGCTTTAACATGAGTAATGCCGAATACGAGGATACATATACGGAGACGGCCGGAACACCTGTCAGGAATTCCGATTCGGATGTTATCGGAGATGTATTTGCCGCTTATTCCGGGACCGACAGCAATGTAAACGTGCCTTCGGGAGTTGCGAAGATCGGTGACAGAGCATTTTACAAGGATTCCGATCTTCAGAGTGTGGAGCTTCCGAACAGCCTTACCGACATCGGCGAGTTTGCGTTTTCAAGAAGCGGCCTGTCGGGTATAGATATTCCGAACGGTACCGAGAATATCGATTATGCGGCATTCTATCTGTGTTCAAACCTTAATGACGTTAATATTCCTCCGAGTGTCAAAAATATTGCTCTCGGAGCATTTGACAAGACTCCGTTCCTTCAGAATTTCAAAGACATCAGAGACGGGAACGATTATCTTGTCGTGGGAGACGGCGTACTTCTTGCATACAAAGGTAATGACAAAAAAGTAGTTATCCCTGACACAGTCAAGCATATCGCCGCAGGAGCCTTTTCGGGTAACAAGCAGCTTGAGAGCCTCGTGATCCCCGGAAGCGTATCAGACATAGGCGAGGAGGCCTTCAGTGACTGTAACAATCTCAAAGAACTTGTAATGGATGAAGGCGTTTCCTATATTTCCGACAGAGCCTTTAAGAACAGTGATCTGTCGGTCGTAAGTATTCCCGATTCGGTAATGGGTATCGGCCTTTCCGCATTCGATAACGGCGGAAAGATTAGTACAGTTATATTTAAAGGAGATACTGTTCCAAACGTTACATACGATAAGAGTGCAACGAGACTGTCAGCCAAAAACCTTCGTACCGATGCATTTGAAGGAGCCAAGACTGCGATCGTTTCTTCGGGATGTGACCTTGATTCGGGAACAATGTTCAATCCGAGATTTTACGGATTCTCCGGTGAAGTTTATTCGATTTCTCCTTCGGCTGATAAAACCCTTGTACTTGAAAGAGTAATGAATAAACCCGATTCTAACGGAAACGTTACGATCGATCAGATGGTTAACATTGCCGGAGATACATATACGGTCGGTCAGGTTAAGAGTGATGCATTCGACAGTTACCGTAACTGGAACGATTACTATGACAACAAACCGTCAAACGTTTCCGTAAACGGTGAGCAGAGCGGCGAACTTGTCTCGCTCCTGTCGGATATCAATTCCAATCTTATCGCCGATGCGGAAGCGGAGGATGAGGAATCCGTTGCAAAGAGCAATATTACTCTTACAACAAACGGCAAACGAATTCCGACACGTGGAAGTGCATATGCAAATATCCCGGGCGACAGCGACAAATATTCGCTCGATATCTCAGAAGACGATTCTGCCAAGAATGCTATCGAGACTGCATTTATGCACAGCGAAGGAAAGAAGCCTTCGGGCGATGTTGTTCCTCTTTCCGTAAATCTGTACGATAAGAGCGGTACAGTTCCGATCCATAAGCTTGGTAATTCCAAGATGGAAGTGTCTCTTCCGGTTCCGACCGGAATGGAGAACGATCCGGGTGTCGGTATTGCATGCCTTGACGATAACGGACTTCTGACGCCGCTTTCAAGCGAGATAACCGAAGAGTCAGACGGCAAGAACATTAAGTTTGTGACCGGACATTGCAGCACCTATGTCATATACTCGAGAACTCCGAAAAATACGTTTACGGACGAAAACGGAAACATAATCGAGAATATTGATGAGGAAGGCGCGGCAGCTACAACGTTTTCAATGGGTGGAACATGGCAGAGCCTGAACAAAAAGGTATATGGACCCGTTTCGACCAAATGGTTTATAATAGTAATCCTGATGGCACTTGCAGGCATTCTTGTACTGTACCGGCCGTCGAAGAGGAAATAATCATAAGGAAGGTTTGACATATCATGGAAAAGATCCAAATGAAAACTCCGCTCGTTGAGATGGACGGAGATGAGATGACACGTGTCCTGTGGCAGATGATCAAGGATGAACTGTTGAATCCTTTTATCGATCTTAAGTGCGAGTATTATGATCTTGGACTTAAAAATCGTAACGATACCGATGATCAGGTCACTGTCGATTCGGCAAATGCAACACTCAAGTACGGTGTTGCCGTAAAATGTGCAACGATAACACCGAACGCAGCCAGAATGGACGAGTACGATCTGAAGAAGATGTACAAGAGTCCGAACGGAACGATCCGTGCGATATTAAACGGAACGGTATTCCGCACACCAATAATCGTAAAGGGCATCACTCCATGCGTTAAGAACTGGAAAGAACCCATAACGATAGCAAGACATGCATACGGCGATGTGTATCAGAATGTCGAGGAAAAACTGTCAAAAGGCGACATGGCAGAACTCGTGGTAACACGTGCCGACGGAACCAAGGAAACCAAGGTCATACATGATTTTGCCGAAGGCGCAGGTATCGTACAGACGATGCATAATGTTAATGGATCGATAGAGAGTTTTGCGAAGAGTTGCTTTAATTACGCACTTGATCAGAAGAAGGATCTCTGGTTCGGAGCAAAGGATACGATCTCCAAACAGTACGATCATACATTCAAGGATATCTTCAATGATGTGTTTGAGAAGGAATACAGGGCAAAGTTCGAGGAAGCCGGAATAGAGTATTTCTATTCGCTCATTGATGATATTGTTGCGCGTATCATGAAGTCAAAAGGCGGAATGATCTGGGCGTGCAAGAACTATGACGGAGACGTTATGTCGGATATGATCAGTTCCGCATTCGGTTCTCTTGCGATGATGACATCGGTCCTTGTCAGTCCCACGGGTGTTTATGAGTATGAGGCCGCACACGGAACCGTACAGAGACATTATTACAAGCATCTTAAAGGTGAAGAAACGAGCACGAACTCGGTTGCAACGATTTTCGCCTGGACAGGCGCCCTCAGAAAACGCGGGGAACTCGATAATATTCCCGCACTTGTAAAGTTTGCCGACAAGCTTGAGTTTGCCACAAAGCAGACGATAGAAGAGGGCAAGATGACCAAGGATCTGGCGCTGATCACTTCTATGACCGAGACCGTGACACTCAGCTCACGTGATTTTATCCTTGCGATCAGGAATAAACTGGAAGACCTCTTATAATGGAAAACATAAACATCTCGCAAGCCGTTATCAAAAGGCTTCCGCGTTATTATCGATATCTCGGGGAACTTGCCGATGAAGGCGTTCAGAGGATTAGTTCAAGGGAACTGTCTGAGCTGATGCATGTGACTGCATCGCAGATCAGGCAGGATCTTAATCATTTCGGGGGGTTCGGCCAGCAGGGATACGGCTATAACGTCAGTAATCTTTACGATGAGATCGGTAAGATTCTCGGCCTTGATAAAAATCACAAGCTCGTTGTAATCGGTGCCGGCCATCTCGGTCAGGCTCTTTCGAATTACGTGAATTTCGAGCGACGCGGATTCCACATTCTCGGAATATTCGACAGTAATCCTGCGGTGATCGGAATGAAGATAAGAGATGTATCCGTAAGCCCCATGGAAGAGCTTGAGGATTTCATCAGGAGTCGTGATATAGATATTGCGGTTCTGACAATTCCCAAAACGAGCGCCGTTGACGTTGCCAAGACTCTTGTGAAATACAATATCAAAGCCATATGGAATTTTGCGCATGTGGATCTGGCTGTTCCGGATGATGTCATCGTTGAGAACGTGCATCTGTCGGAAAGCCTTATGACGCTTTCGTATAATCTGAGCAGGAGATAGGAATGGGAGCTTCACACGATAAGTTTAACAATGCTATAGGTTCGGTTAAGATTCCGATACTGATACTTGATAACAAATGGCACAGGATATTCGGTAAGATGAATCCGACCGAGGAGATCAAGGAACTTGAAAAAGAGCTGTCTGAACTTCTGAAGCGCCAGGGTAAGCTTGTCAATGAGAACAAGGAGCTTAAGAAGATAAAGAGCAATCTCATGTCGGAGATAGTCGGAAATATCGACGGGGTCGAATCCCGTGAGAGCGATGAGTCTGTCGATAAGAAGCTCAATGACAACAAGCGGCTGATAAATGATGTGAACGAGAAGCTCGACAATAACGAGGAGGAGCTTAAGGACCTTCCGCGAGAGATCGACGGTGTAAACAAAAAGCTTATGATCGCTACGATGGATGTGTGCTATGAGAGGCTTCAGAGCAATACCGAGCAGATCGAGGAGCTTGCCGAGTGGGTCAAGGATATAAGGGTCCAGCTCAAGAAGAATCTTGTAAAGAAGCAGGATATGGAGCTTTATAATGCCGAGGTGTATTCGTATATGCACGATATATTCGGACCTGTCGTTATGGAACTGTTTGATATGAAGTATGTTCCGACCATACATAAGGCGCCCGAACTCAAAACACCCGTTAAAACAGAGGAAACTCCGGCCGAGGAGAATAAAGAATAGTGTTTTGACCTAATCGGCCGAAGATGTTACAATATGATTTTGTTAAGAAGGAGACAGTGTTATGTCAGGACATTCGAAATTTGCAAACATTAAGCATAAAAAGGAAAAGAATGATGCCGCAAAGGGCAAGATCTTCACGATAATCGGTCGTGAGATAGCTGTTGCGGTCAAAGAGGGCGGACCGGACCCCAACAACAACTTCAAGCTCGCTGCGGTTATTGCCAAGGCCAAGGCCAACAACATGCCGAACGATACGATAAACAACGGTATCAAGAAGGCTGCGGGTGATACGAACAGCGTTAACTACAAGAACTTCACATATGAAGGTTATGGACCTAACGGTATCGCGATCATAGTTGAGACACTTACCGACAATGCGAACAGAACGGCCGCAAATGTCAGGAGTGCGTTCGCAAAAGGAAACGGAAGTATCGGAGCGCAGGGATGTGTTTCGTTCATGTTCGATAAGAAAGGACAGATAATCATCGATCGCGAAGAGTGCGATATGGATCCGGACGAACTCATGATGCTTGCACTCGATGCCGGCGCAGATGATTTTAACGAAGAGGATGACAGTTTTGAGATATTAACCGATCCCGACTCGTGCGAGACGGTCCGTAAGGCCCTTGAAGATGCGGGGGTTGCGATGGTTTCGGCCGAAGTTACGATGATTCCACAGAACTATGTCAAACTCACTGATGAGGAAGCACTGAAGAATCTTAACAAGACTCTCGATCTTCTTGACGAAGACGATGATGTTCAGGCTGTATATACTAATCTGGAGGAATAATTTTTCGGAAGGTTTATGGAAAAACAGAAAGGCGATCCAATCTTATTGTTTGCTGCCGCTGTTGCACTTCTTGCAACGGTGTATGTTTTCTATATCACCGTTTTCGAGCAGATAATCAGCCAGAACCAGGGATATTTCTATGCCGTTATATTCGGTTTTATCCTGTTGGTCCTGTTCCTGCTCTGCAATTTGTTCACCAAGCTCATTGCGATCTCGGTAGGCGAACAGCACAGTTCCTACAGAAGGCTCATAGTATCGATCGGACTGGTCGTTATTGCGGGCCTGTTTCTTGTTACAAGGATGCGCTATTCGACCAATCTTTTCCCGGGGGATTCACCAATTTACAGAGGCGCCGTGGCGATGTCGGAAGGTTCGTATTCCGAGTACAAGGACCTTGTTGAGAGCGCCAATGCAAATCCCGCGCAGTATCTGTATTCACTTGTTCTGTCGATAATATTCAGGATCGTGGAGCCCGACAGCGGACCTTTCCTTTGGACCAATGCCTTTTTTATAATCCTGTGCGGATATCTGACATATAAGATCGTAACAAAGTTCACAAACTCGTTATGCGGACTCTTTGCCGCACTTCTTTGTGCTTTTTTGCCATCGCAGACATTCGCGGTATATACATATACTTCTGAACCTCTTGTTGCGGCAGTTTTCCTCGGCGCAGTGTTATCTCTTATTGCACTGTATTCATATAATAAGCACGTCAAGGAAGTCGAAGAAGATAAGCGTGAGATCGCCGGTATCATTTATACGGTAGTGGGAAGCGTTCTCATAGGTCTTCTTATATTTGTCGAGCCGTTCATGATCATTCCGATGGCTCTCGTCGTTTTGATGGGATACATCGCACACAGTTCCAAAGCACTTAACATGCTTCTTGCTTTTGCCGTCGGTATCGTGTTGATGGTTGTGTTCTGCTTCGGCAAATCGGTGCATATGGGTGTTGATTTCGGTACCGTTATGGTATCGCAGGTATCCGCATTCGATCCCGAGACCAATCAGAATTCCGGTCAGGTATCGTCATTCTCCGATGTTTACCATTCGTTTAATACCGAGCTTTCTTCAACGGATAAGAACATAACGGACAATTATTCGTTCCTCGAAGACAGTCATGGTGTAAGCGCATATACGGAGATGAGCGTCTCATGGGTTATCGTTCTCAATCAGATCATGTATATGTTCGTCCTCATGATGACGATCAGCTGTATGATACTTGCCGTGAAGGAGCAGAAGGACTATGTCGTCGCGATAAGTATGCTTATTGTCGGGGCTGTCGTGATGCTTTTGTTCCAGCAGAACAGGGATAACCAGAAGTTCCTGTTCATTACCGTGTTCATTATCGCATCTGCGACCGGAATACATTATCTGTATCTGGATCATCATCCCGAACTTAAGGTCGGTATCAATGCACTTGATGCACTCGAGAAGACCGGAAGAAAAGAGATTGCGGCTGCAACAAGGGTTAACCTCAAAAATGCCGCTCGCATGACAGAGGATGATTTTGTAAGGCGTGCGAGAGCTCTTATATTCGTCGGAAGCGACGAAGAACTGTACCAGCGTATCAAGGAAGAAGAACATGAGAAAGCTCTTGACAGAGCATCGCACAGAGCGGAACGTCAGGAAGCATTCGATGACTACGATGATGATTTCTTCCTTGATAATGAGGATGATTCCGCTCTTTCCGTTAAGGTTACGACTGTCGCTCCTTCCGGAATAAGGCAGAGTGTTTCCTCGGAAAATGCATACGAGCCGAATGCCGAAATGCATGAGAGTGCGAGCGCCGCATATAAAAATCCTTCAGTGCCCGCATGGAAGGCACCCGAAAAATTCGGCGACGAAGAGATGTTTGACGAAGATGATGTCGAACTTGACAAGGCACATTCCACATTCGAAGGAAGGGATGCGCTCAAGGCGAATGCCGGCATAACAACGAGCGAACCCGAACCCGAAGTTCAGAAGATAAAAAGAGACGGCAAGACGGTTAAGAAGGCCAAGACTACCGCGCCCGTTGCAACCAATACCGTGTCCGGCGGAAAAGCCGTAAGGCGCATCAAGAACGTCGGTACAGGTAAGGTTACAACGACTCAGGCGGTTGCTCCTTCAAGACCTAAACCCGCACCTGAGGCGGCACCGCTTCCCAAGACGGATAAGAAGAAAGCTGCCGCACCCGCTCCGGTCAGAAAAGGGGAGCCTATCCCTAATCCGCTTCCTTTACCCGCAAAGAAGGCACATAAGCCTATGGATTACGATGAAAAGATCAAAAAGAATGCGGATGATGACTGGGACTTCGATTATGATATTGACGATAACGATGACTGGGATGTATAATCTAAACGTTGCTTCCGTGGCTCAGTTGGTAGAGCGAGGCATTCGTAATGCCTAGGTCGCCGGTTCGAGTCCGGCCGGGAGCTTCCGAAAGGGACTGTTATCAGATACAGTCCCTATTATTATAAAAAGGAGATAATCATGGCACAGTTATGGGGCGGAAGATTCACAAAGGCAACCGATCAGCAGGTATATGATTTCAATGCTTCTATAAACTTCGACAAGAGACTCTTAAATGTCGATATAGAAGGATCTAAGGCTCATGTTAATATGCTGGCGTCTGTCGGAGTCATCACAGCCGAAGAAAAGACAGCCATAATTAAAGGACTTGATTCCATTCTTGACGATACCGCATCGGGGAAGCTTGAGATCACATCGGAATACGAGGATGTTCACAGCTTTGTTGAGGCCAATCTTATCGACCGTATAGGTGATGCAGGCAAGAAGATGCATACGGGAAGAAGCCGTAACGATCAGGTTGCTCTTGATATGCGCCTTTACACAAGGGCGGATCTTCTTGAATGCAAAGACAGGATCAAGGATCTTCTCGGAACGCTTCTTTCGATCATTGAGAAGAATACCGATACATATATGCCGGGTTTCACACATCTTCAGAAGGCGCAGCCCGTCACACTTGCGCATCATCTCGGGGCATATTTCGAGATGTTCAAAAGGGATCACGGAAGACTGTGCGATATACATGACAGAATGAATTATTGCCCTCTCGGAGCCGGAGCGCTGGCGGGGACAACTTATCCGCTCGACCGCGAGATGGTTGCAAAGGAACTCGGATTTACGGGTGCGACCGCAAACTCAATGGATTCCGTTTCCGACAGGGATTACCTGCTGGAATATCTGTCGGCTCTTTCGATCATAATGATGCATCTTTCCCGTTTTTGCGAGGAGATCATTATCTGGAACAGCAACGAATACAGATTTGTGAACATCGACGATGCATTTGCAACAGGGTCGAGCATAATGCCTCAGAAGAAAAATCCCGATATCGCGGAGCTTACACGCGGTAAGACAGGCAGGGTATACGGTGATCTGATGGCTCTTCTGACAACGATGAAAGGTATTCCTCTCGCCTATAATAAGGATATGCAGGAAGATAAGGAGTCCGCATTTGATGCCATGGATACGGTTCATGACTGTCTGTCGGTATTTACCGGAATGCTGTCTACAATAACGTTTAATGATGCGATAATGCGCGATTCCGCAGCCAAAGGCTTTACGAATGCTACCGATGCAGCGGATTATCTTGTCAGGAAGGGAGTACCCTTCAGAGATGCTCATGGAATTATAGGACAAATTGTGATATACTGTGACAATAATTCGAAGTCTATCGAAGAGTGTTCACTTGAAGAACTTAAACGTATAAGTGATGTGTTCGACGAGGATGTTTATTTGGCCATCAGTCTTAAGACTTGTGTCGAGAAGAGGATGACGAAAGGCGGACCCGGAAGCTTTGCGATTATGGAGTTTATAAAGTACGCAAGGGATTATCTTGATGCTTTATAGGAGGAGATGAGAAGATGAGTGAAAAATTACGTGTAGGTATCCTCGGAGGTACCGGAATGGTCGGGCAGAGATTTATTTCGCTGCTGGAGAACCATCCCTGGTTTGAAGTCAAAGTCATTGCAGCTTCGGAAAGAAGCGCAGGCAAGAGATATGAAGATGCGGTCGGTGGCCGTTGGAAGATGACAACACCTATGCCCGAAGCTGTAAAGGACATAGTTGTCATGAATGTCAATGAAGTTGAGAAGGTTGCAGCCGACGTTGATTTCGTTTTCTCGGCGGTTGACATGACAAAGGATGAGATCCGCGCGATAGAGGAAGCTTATGCGAAGACGGAGACTCCCGTTGTCTCCAATAACAGTGCTCATCGCTGGACCCCTGATGTTCCGATGGTAATCCCCGAGATCAATCCCGATCATATCGCAATTATCGAAGAACAGAGAAAGAGACTCGGAACGAAGAAGGGTTTTGTTGCAGTTAAACCCAACTGCTCAATACAAAGCTACACACCCGCGCTTGCGGCATGGGCCGAGTTCGAGCCTTATGAAGTTGTTGCTTCAACATATCAGGCTATCTCGGGTGCCGGAAAGACTTTCAAAGACTGGCCGGAGATGATTGAAAATGTTATCCCGTATATCGGTGGCGAAGAGGAGAAGTCCGAACAGGAGCCGCTTAAGATCCTCGGAAAGCTTGAAAACGGTGAGATCGTCAAGGCAAAAGAGCCGGTGATCACGTGTCAGTGTATCAGGGTTCCGGTACTTGACGGACATACGGCTTCGGTATTTGTCAAGTTCAGAAAGAAACCCACGAAAGAACAGCTTATTGAGAAGCTTGTAAGTTATTCGGGAGTTCCTCAGGAACTTGAGCTGCCTTCGGCTCCGAAACAGTTTATCAGGTATATGGAGGAAGACAACAGACCTCAGGTTAAACTTGATGTCGATTTCGAACACGGAATGGGTATTTCGATCGGCAGACTCCGTGAGGACACCGTATACGATTACAAGTTCGTGGGACTGTCCCATAATACCGTACGCGGCGCTGCAGGCGGCGGTATCCTTTGCGCAGAACTTCTGAAGGCAAAGGGATATATTACGAAGAAATAATCCGAAAGAGTAACGACGTGGAAGATTTAAAGTATCAGATAGATCTCTTGACAGCTTTAAACGAGAGACTCCTTGCGAGTGAGAAGATGTACCGGCACATTGCTGAATGTTCCGGCACTCTTTTCATGTATTTCGATTACAAGTGTTCACCTACCAAGGTTGAGCTTGTCGGGCCCTGGGATGAGAAGGTCGGAGAGAAGATCGCCAATCATCCGTACGATGAATCTTATATGCTGAATCTCCTCTTTGACGAGGATCAGGACAAGTTCAGGATTCATATGCTTGAGATCGAAAGAGAAGGTCTTGAGTCTGATACTATTGAGGTCAGGTCAAGAAACAAGCGCTACTGGCTGTCCTGTTTCGTTAACGTTACATATGACGATGACCGTAATCCCATAGAGAAAATCATATCCATTAAAGATATCACAAAGATCAAGATGAACTCGGAAGAGCTCGAATATCTTGCTTTCTATGATTCCCTTACAGGTGTATATAACAGAAACTATTTCGTCAGAAAATTCCGTGACATGTGCGAACGGGCCGACAGCGAGAAGGCCAGCGTTGAACTCATGTTTGTTGATATCGACGATTTCAAGAAGATCAACGATTCGATCGGTCTTCTGTTCGGGGACGAACTCGTTCAGGAATTCGGTCAGTATCTTAAGGGCTTTAATACAGAAGAAGTGATAGTCGGACGTTTCGGAAGCGATGTGTTCGTTATCGCCATATACAATCCGTGCGGTCAGAGAAGCAGCGATGTAATTTATCGTAAGATACTTGAGCGTCTGCGTCATCCGTTCATGCTCACCAACAAGACCGAGATAATGTTTACGGTATCTGTGGGCGTTGCCGAATATCCGGATGCCGGAAGGACCGCTCTTGAAGTTGTCAAGAATGCAGAGATAGTACTCTATAAGACAAAAGAGCACGGCAAGAACGGCATACAGTATTTTGAAATTGATATTCTGAACAAGTTTATCAGGAATGTCTCCGTTGAAAAGCAGCTCAAGGAAGCTATCGAGACGGAAGGATTCCAGCTTTACTACCAGCCACAGTACTATGCGGCAAGCGGTAACCTGAGAGGTGCGGAAGCACTTATACGCTGGCCTGACCCGGAAAGTGACGGATTCATCACTTCTCCCGGTGAGTTTATCCCTATTGCGGAGAAGAACGGTGCGATCATACCTATCGGTAATTTTGTCCTTAAAGAAGCGTTGAAGACGCTTTCCGACTGGCGTAACAAATACCATATCCCGATGATTCTGTCGATAAACATATCGGCGTTATCCCTCGAGAAAGAGAACTTTGTCGATAACATATCTCATCTGATCAGCCTTTACGGTATCAATACCGATACGGTTGAGCTTGAGATAACAGAGTCCGTATTTATCAATAATTTCGAAGACGTTATAGATAAGATAAAGACTCTGAGGGGACTGGGAATGAGGATAAGCCTTGATGATTTCGGAACCGGATTCTCGTCGCTGTCGTATTTAAAGCAGCTTCCCATCGACACACTCAAGATCGACAAATCATTCATCGAAACGGCTGTTAAGGACGAAAGCTCCAGTATCATATATGAGAGCGTTATCCAAATGTCCCAGAAGCTCGGTTTTGAGACCGTTGCCGAAGGTGTTGAGACGAGAGAGCAGTTTAACTACCTTCGCGAGAAGAATATCGATATCATTCAGGGTTATCTTCTCGGAAAACCGATCAGCAAAGTCGAGTTCGAGAAACTTCTTATCAGGCAGATCCCCTGAACTGACACTGCAATAACCTATCTATGTACAGAAAACAGGACCTTCAATATTTACAGGATATATTTGACAGAAGTTCAAACGATATCGCTGTGCTCTACGGAAAGACTTCTTCGGGACTGTCCGAGATTCTTTCCGATTTTATCAAGGATAAGGAATGTCTGTATTACTGGGCCAGTGCCGTTAATGATTCGCTGCAGCGGCAGCTGTTCGCCGGAGAACTTCACGAGCAGACCAGATCTCCTATATTTCCCACTGACGATTACGACAAACTCATAAACACGTATCTGAATGAGAAGACCGACAGGAAGAAGCTTATAGTCTTTGATGATTTTGATTTTCTTGTCAAAGATAATAAGACATTTGTCAATTTCCTCGCAGGACTCCTTTTTGGACACAGCAATCCCGGAATATGCATGATCCTTCTCGTCAGCGCCAACATCCGCTGGGTAGAGAATGACATGGTAAAGACGCTGGGGCGAAAATCATCCGAAATATCGGGCGTTATTAAATTGAATGAGTATACTCCGACAGAATTTTACGAGTGTTTTCCCGGGATGCCTCTGGCCGAAGCAATGGGGATATATGCGCTGATCGGGGGCAAATGTCATTATTTCGATAAAATAACGGCTGATACCACAATGAAGTCGTTTATTAATATGCGGCTCGAACGATGGGCTGATATCGATAATGATCCGTACCTTTATCTTCCGAAAGAGATCAGAGAGCCATCGTTATATAACACCATACTTGTTAATATTGCGGCAGGAAACGGGAAACTCAATGATCTTCATACGGCGACCGGAATGGATCGGGGGAAACTTTCTGTATATATTAAGACTCTTATCGAACACGGAATTGTTTCAAAAGTCGTCAGTGCCGATATCGGTAAGGGAACCGAAACCCAAAAGGGAATGTACCGGATAGAAGACAGGATGATCAGGTTCTACTACAGGCATGTGTTCCCGCACCTGTCATCGCTTCGGATTCTCGGGCCCGAGCGGTTCTACAGGAAGTTTATCGAACACGGGATCGTCCCGTTTATGGAGGAAGTGTATCCGCTATACTGCATGGAACACGTGAAGTGGCTTAGGGACAACAACCGTTTGACGTTTAAGGTTGCATCCGTGGAGGAATATCATGACAAGAACGGTTATATTGATTTTGTCGTGATCGCTGCGGGCGGAAGCGTTATAGCATGCTCATGCAGATATGCGCCCCCGCATATGAGTTATGCGGTTATAGATAAGATAAAGGCAACGGTTCGTAAAGATAAGATACTGTGCGATAATATATGGTTGTTTTCAGCAAGCGGATTTGATCAGAAGCTTTCCATGTACGGAAGCGTCACGCCGGGCATCAATCTTATTGACGGTGAGGCGCAAAGGCTCCATTGACACATCTTAAGTATGATGATAAATTAAAAAAGTCGTATTTAACGCACCCTTTATAATATTTGGAGGATTTGTTATGAAAAAGTTACTGGTTGTTTTAATGGCAGGCATATGTCTTGTTTCACTTGCAGCCTGCAAAGGTGCAACGTCCAATAAGCTTGTAATGGCTACAAATGCCGCATTTCCACCGTATGAGTATGTTGACGGAAAAGAAATAGTAGGTATCGATGCTGAGATAGCAAAAGCAATCGCCGATGATCTCGGAAAAGAACTGATCATTGAGGATATGGCTTTTGATTCGATCATTGCAGCCGTTCAGACCGGTAAGGCCGATATCGCAATGGCTGGTATGACTGTTACGGAGGACCGTAAGCAGAACATTAACTTCTCGACTCCTTACACGGAAGCAGCTCAGGTTATAGTTGTTAAGCAGGGATCCGCTGTTTCTGGCCCGGATGATCTTGAAGGACTCAGGATCGGTGTTCAGATCGGAACAACAGGTGATATCTATGCCGAAGATATAGCAGGTGCTCAGATTGAGCGATACTCAAAATACTTCGAAGCGATCAACGCACTTGTTCAGGACAAGATCGATGCGGTTATCGTTGACCGTGAGCCCGGTAAAGTATTCGTAAGCGAGAACTCCGAACTTAAGATGATCGACGAGGAGTTCACGGTTGAGGAATATGCTATCGGCGTTGCAAAAGAGAATACACAGCTTCTTGACGACATCAATGCTTCACTCAAGAAACTTCAGGATTCCGGAAAGATCGACGAGATCATTGGTAAATACATCAAAGCGGAATAATAATGAGCTTTAAAGAGAATCTCTATCTCAATTTTATAAAAGAAGACAGGTACATGTACCTGATCAGGGGACTCGGAAACACATTACTCATCACGATCGTTGCGGTCGTGGTGGGTATTTTACTTGGGTTCCTTCTTGCTTATATCAGATCGACGCATGACAAGACAGGGAAATGGAAGATCGCCAATCTTATTGCGCACGTATATATTACGGTTATCCGCGGAACTCCCATGGTGCTCCAACTCCTGATCGTTTATTTTGTCATATTCGCATCTGTCAACATACCGAAGATAATTGTCGCATTCATTGCATTCGGACTTAATTCGGCCGCATATGTCGCTGAAATAATCAGAGCCGGGATAATGTCGATCGATGAGGGACAGTTTGAAGCCGGCGCCAGTCTGGGTTTTTCGTATACACAGACTATGATGTATTTCATTCTCCCGCAGGCGATCAAGAACGTTCTTCCCGCACTCGGAAACGAGATGATAGTTCTGTTAAAGGAAACTTCCGTAGCCGGTTATATCGCGATGGATGATCTTACAAGGGGTGCCGATATTATCAGAAGCCAGACGTACTCCGCGTTTATGCCTCTTCTTATGGCCGCGGCAATATATCTGTTCTTCGTACTGATATTTGACAGCCTTGTTAAGAAACTCGAAAGGAATCTCAAGAACAGTGACCACTGAGAGCAAAAAACCTTTGATCGAGGTCAAAGACCTTCGAATGGAATTTCATAACAGTCATCATGACCTGGTTGTCTTCACCGATATCAACGAAGTATTCTATCAAGGCGAAGTATCTTTCGTGATCGGACCCTCCGGTGCAGGAAAGAGTACGTTCCTTCGCTGTCTTAATCGTCTTGAGACCGCAACAGGCGGGCAGATATTCTTCGAAGGAGTGAATATACTCGATAACCACGTTGATATAGACAAACACAGGCAGAAGATGGGAATGGTATTCCAGCAGTTTAATCTGTTCCCGCATCTGTCGGTCATGAGTAACCTTACCATCGGTCCGATGAAGCTGCAGGGCCTGTCCAAGGATGAAGCCGAAGAACGTGCCATCAGACTTCTAAAACGCGTCAAGCTCGAAGATCGTGCAAAATCGTATCCCAATCAGCTTTCCGGCGGACAGAAGCAGCGTATCGCAATCGCAAGGTCTCTTTGCATGGAGCCCGATGTCATGCTGTTTGATGAGCCTACAAGTGCGCTTGATCCGGAGATGGTTGGCGAGGTTCTCGAAGTAATGCGTGAACTCGCTGAAGATAAGATGACAATGATAGTTGTAACGCATGAAATGGCATTTGCCAGAGAAGTTGCGGACCGCATACTCTTCATGGCTGACGGCGGTATTCTTGAAGAAAACGATCCGGTAAATTTCTTTGAGCATCCTCAAAACGAACGTCTCAAAGCATTTCTCGATAAAATGATATGAGCAAATCCGTATTCATAGCCGAAAAGCCCAGCGTAGCAAAACAATTCGCCGAGGCACTTAAGCTTAAGGCCAAATCATATGACGGGTACATGGAATCGGAAAACTGCATCATAACATGGTGTTTCGGACATCTTGTCACGATGAGCTACCCCGAAGTCTATGACAGCAAATACAAGAAGTGGAGCTTTGCTACACTTCCTTTTTTGCCGTCCGAATACAAGTATGAGGTCATAAAATCATCCGCAAAACAGTTTAAGATAGTAAGCGGTCTTCTTAACCGCGAGGATGTCGAAACGATATATGTATGTACCGACTCGGGAAGAGAAGGCGAATACATATACAGGCTTGTCGCTTCCCAGGCAAATGTTTCCGGAAAAAGCGAAAAGCGTGTATGGATAGATTCTCAGACCGAGGAAGCGATAAGGAACGGTATCAGGAACGCAAAAGACATTTCCGAATACGATCATATAGCCGACAGCGCATATCTGAGGGCCAAAGAGGATTACCTTATGGGGATCAATTTCTCCAGGGCACTGACACTTAAATACGGTGATACGATCGCCGGTTTTTTGGGTGAGAAATATTCGGTTGTTGCCGTCGGACGTGTTATGACTTGTGTTCTCGGAATGGTGGTTCGTCGCGAACGCGAGATAAGAGCATTTGTCAAAACTCCTTTTTACAGGGTATTCGCAAACTGTGCAATTGGCGACGTGAAGTTTAAGGCCGACTGGAAAGCCGTTGAGGGAAGCGAATATTTCATGTCCCCCAAACTGTACAAAGACAACGGGTTTCTCGATAAAGCCGATGCGGATGATTTTCTCCGCAAGGTGAGTGAGAACTCCCAGGGGAAAGGTATCCTGAAGGATATTGGCAAGAAGAAGGAGACGAAAAATCCTCCCTATCTGTACAATCTGACTGAGCTTTCGGCGGACTGCTCGAAGTTCTTCAAGATCAGTCCCGCGGATACGCTTAATGTAGCGCAGGAGCTTTATGAAAAGAAACTGACGACATATCCGAGAACGAATGCCAGGGTATTATCGAGCGCGGTCGCAAAGGAGATAGACAAAAATATTCGAGGACTTTCACGCTATGCTCCCGTAGCGGAGATAGCGAATAAAATAATAGAGGATAAATCTTACGATGGTATCGCAAAGACCAGATACGTCAACGATAAACTTATAGAGGATCATTATGCTATTATTCCTACGGGGCAGGGATTTGAGGCGCTTAGGACTCTTTCCGACACATCGGCAAAGATATACGAACTGATTGTCAGAAGGTTCCTGTCGATATTCTATCCCGCGGCCGTATATCAGAAAGTAAGCCTGTCTTGCGAATTTGCGGGCGAGAGCTTCTTCTCGAACTTCAAAGTGCTCGATAAAGAAGGATTCCTTGCGATCAGTAAACCCTCATATTGGAAGGATAAGACCGCGACGAAGGATGAGAGCGAAGAGAAGGATAATACCGAAGAGGAAGAAGACGTTACGATCGACTCAGCTTTTCTTGAAATACTCAAAAAACTGAAAAAGGGTTCGGAAGTTGTTGCAAACGAACTTGATTTAAAGGAGGGCGAGACAAGCCCGCCGAAGCGATATACAACAGGTACCATGATGCTTGCGATGGAAAACGCCGGACAGCTCATAGAAGATGAGGAACTGCGTGCACAGATAAAGGGAAGCGGCATCGGGACAAGTGCGACACGAGCCGGAATACTGGAGAAACTGTCCAAGATAAACTATCTTAAGATGAACAAGAAGACACAGGTCATAACTCCCGCTCAACTCGGGGAGATGGTGTACGATGTTGTCGATGCGTCAATAAGACCGCTCCTTGATCCGAAGCTTACAGCAAGCTGGGAAAAGGGTCTGACAATGGTGGCTGAGGGTGAGCTTCCTTCGGACGATTATATGACAAAGCTTAACGACTACGTCGCAAGGCGAACGAACTATGTCAGGAACCTTAATAACCAGTCGGATCTTCGAAGGATGTTCACGACATATTCCGAGTATTATAAAAGCGGCAAAAAAAAGTAATTAATTATGGATTTTTTCACACGTTTGTGAGAAAATATATAAGGTTTTCATCATATTCTGAAAGGAGTTATTTTGCATGGTTTATTCAAAAGAAGTTGAAGAAATGTGTCCGGTAGCGCAGGGCGTTCATCATGGCTGTGCTCCCATACCCGAGGAAGCTAAATGGGTAAAAGCAAAAGAAGTTAAAGATATTTCGGCCTATACACACGGTATCGGCTGGTGTGCACCTCAGCAGGGTGCCTGCAAATTATCACTTAATGTAAAAGACGGTATCATCCAGGAAGCTCTCGTTGAGACTATCGGATGCTCGGGAATGACTCATTCGGCAGCTATGGCGGCTGAGATCCTTCCGGGTCTTACGATCCTTGAAGCTCTCAATACAGACCTTGTATGTGATGCCATCAATACCGCAATGAGAGAGCTGTTCCTCCAGATCGTATACGGACGTTCACAGTCCGCATTCTCTGAGGACGGACTTGCAATCGGTGCCGGTCTTGAGGATCTCGGTAAGGGACTTCGTTCAATGGTTGGTACTACATACGGAACACTCAAGAAGGGTCCCAGATATCTTGAGCTTACCGAAGGTTACATCACTGCAGTTGCTCTTGACGAAGAGAACATGATCATCGGATACAAATATGTTAACTTCGGAAAGATGATGGAATTCATCAAGCAGGGTGAAGAGCCCAAGGCTGCACTTGAGAAGGCAAGCGGTCAGTACGGTCGTGTTGCCGATGCTGTTAAGCTCATAGATCCAAGAACAGATAAAGAGATTAAGTAAGGTAAGGAGGAATCGTAAAATGGCATTATTTGAATCATATGAAAGAAGAGAGCCCCAGATCCTTGCCAAGCTTAAGGAGTACGGCATCTCATCCATAGAAGAATGTAAGGATATCTGCGATAAGGCAGGTATCGATGTATATCATCTTATCGAAGGCATTCAGCCCATCTGTTTCGAAAACGCAAAGTGGGCATACACGGTTGGCGCTGCTATCGCCATCAAGAAGAACTGCCGCAAGGCTGCAGATGCTGCAGCAGCTATCGGTGAAGGTCTTCAGGCTTTCTGTATTCCCGGATCTGTTGCGGATACCCGTAAGGTAGGTCTCGGACACGGTAATCTTGGTAAAATGCTTCTTGAAGAGGAAACTGAGTGCTTTGCTTTCCTTGCAGGTCACGAATCATTTGCGGCTGCTGAAGGTGCGATCGGTATCGCTGAGAAGGCAAACAAGGTTCGTAAGACACCTCTTCGTGTCATCCTTAACGGTCTCGGAAAAGATGCCGCTCAGGTTATCTCACGTATAAACGGTTTCACATTTGTTGAGACTCAGTATGATCCTTACACAAATACTGTTAAGGAAGTATCAAGAAAATGCTACAGCAAAGATGCCAACTCACCCCGTGCAAAGGTTAACTGCTACGGTGCAAACGATGTTTGCGAAGGTGTTGCTATCATGTGGAAGGAAAACGTTGACGTTTCTATCACAGGTAACTCAACAAACCCGACACGTTTCCAGCATCCCGTTGCAGGAACATACAAGAAGGAAAGAACAGAAGCAGGCAAGAAGTACTTCTCGGTTGCTTCGGGCGGCGGTACAGGACGTACACTTCATCCCGATAACATGGCTGCAGGTCCGGCTTCATATGGTATGACGGATACAATGGGACGTATGCATTCTGATGCTCAGTTTGCAGGCTCATCATCGGTTCCCGCTCACGTTGAGATGATGGGACTGATCGGTGCAGGTAACAACCCGATGGTAGGTATGACCGTATCAACAGCAGTTTCGATCGAAGAAGCTGCAAAGGCAGGCAAGTTCTGATCGGGAATAACAGAAGGTTCTTAATTCAAAATATTTAAGTAACATGAAATCAACATTAAAAAGAACATGGGCGGAAATAGATCTTTCCGCCCTTTCTTACAACTACAGGAAGATAAGAGAGCATATCGGAGAAAACGTAGGATTCTTCGGTATAGTCAAAGCTGATGCATACGGGCACGGAGCCGTAATGGTATCCCAAAAGCTTCAGGAGCTCGGAGCCGATTATCTGGCGGTTTCGTCAATAGATGAAGCCATGGAACTTCGCTATAACGGTATAACGATGCCGATTCTGATACTGGGGCATACTCCGCGCGAGCAGGTTGACAGACTGATATGCTTTAATATAACTCAGGCTGTAACATGTGAGGCCAAAGCCGTCGAATACAGCGAAGAAGCGGTCAAATACGGCGGTACTCTCAAGATTCATATCAAGGTCGATACCGGTATGAGTCGTCTCGGATACATTTGCGAGGGAGATTATTTTGAACATGGAGTTGACGGGATTACCTATGCGTGCGGACTTCCGGGACTTGATGCCGAAGGAATATTTACGCATTTTGCAGTTTCGGATGAAAGCGACGAGGCATCAAAGGAATATACAGCTCATCAGTTCAAACTCTTTACCGATGTGATTAAGGCTGTGGAGACCAAGTCGTGCAGAAAATTCAGGATAAAACACTGCTCCAATACAGGTGCTGTCGTTGATTATCCCGAAACATATCTTGATATGGTGCGTCCCGGACTTCTCCTGTACGGATACGGTGAGCATGCCAAGAGGCTTGGCCTTAAGCCGGTAATGACAATGAAGACGACAGTCAGCACGATAAAGATATATCCGAAGGGTACAAAGATAAGCTACGGCGGACTGTATGAGACGGATAAGCAGACGAGGATGGGTGTAGTACCATACGGATATGCAGACGGGTTCTTACGATGCCTGTCAAACAGATACAGCGTTATGACAAGCGAAGGTAAGGCTGAGGTCCGCGGCAGGATATGCATGGATATGTGCATGATCGATCTTACCGATAAACCGGGTGTCGGAGTCGGTGATGAAGTTGAAATATTCGGAGCAGGCAATCCTATCGAAGATATGGCGCAAATGGCCGATACGATCCCTTACGAGATAGTATGTGCGGTCAGCAAGCGAGTTCATCGGGTCTATATCGATAACGGAAAAGTTATACATTCGGAATTGATGCTTAGAATGTGAATATCAGAACACGAAGCTCTTCAGCATGCAGTAACATTTGGCATTCTGAAGTATTCCCGCCTTCCAGCGGATCTTGATCCAGGCGGGTTTGATGATAACGGAACGGACGGCACATTTACCGTCCGTTATTTGTTCCGGAACGGCAATGGATGAGGCAATATCGGATATCGCACCGACCCGTTCGTCAGCGATATCGTATTTCAGGAGAAAATCAATAACCTTTGATGACGATCCGGTGGCAAGAGAACTTCTTACTGCGTCAGCTCCCGATTCTTTAAGGGACAGATCGAGAGATAAGGTTTCACCAAGCTTTTCGTTTGCATAAATGTCAATTTGATAATCTATTCCGAGCGGAGCTATAGACATGGCTTCGCGGATCTGTTCTATCATGGTATCGTCATAAGCTTCAAAGCCGATCGTTTTGAATACCTTTTCAAGATGCTTTGCATTGTCGGTGCTTTTCTTGCGCTCTTCGGGTTGAATGTACCCGCACACACGAAGCGGTGCATTATCTCTTCCGCGAAACATTCCGAAAAACGCGGGAGGCCATGTGGTTTCCAATCGCTTTATCGCTTTGAGATAAAGCTCACCGTATGATTTTAGCCGAAGGCTGTCGCAAAACGGTATAACGAGATCCGTATGCTGATAAGGCTCGAAATGAACAGCGGCGGGATAGGGATCGGGTGCACTTGTATCGATCTCAAAACCGCAGCAAACGTTGCGATATTCCTTCTTCATCGAAGAATAAGCGTCCAGCATTTCGCGACAGTTACCGGCATATTCGCTTTTGATATCTTCACCGGGCTCCAGATCATAATAAAGAACCGATACATCAAAGGCAGGATCGCCTTTGAGGGGGAATTCCACATAAACCTCGGGGAAAATGTTGCCGATAAGAAACGGCGGAACGGCTTCGGTGGCACGTGCGAAACCGTCTCCCAAAACAGCGGATACATCCACGCTTTTTTGTATACGATTGCACATTATCCCGAATATTTCAGCGTTTGAGAGAGAAGCTGTATATGACATATTATGATTTTATCCGAAAAAGCCCTATTATTCAACGATTTTGCTTGACATAAGGGGCACGGGATGATAAGATTCAACGGTATGCCGCACAGTGGGGTTATAAGCGGTGCTTTTGGGGCATCCACCGAAGCTGGCGAGTAAATGTTACAGGAGGTGCGATATGTACGCTATCATTGCAACAGGCGGAAAGCAGTATAAGGTTTCCGAGGGCGATACCATCAAGGTTGAAAAGCTTGGTGCTGAAGCCGGAGATACTGTTACGTTTGATGATGTTCTTGCGATTGGCGGTGACAAGCTCATTGTAGGCGATGACGTTAAGTCGGCATCGGTTTCTGCAACTGTCGTTGAAAACGGCAAGGGTAAGAAAGTCATTGTATACCGTTATAAGAGAAAAAGCGGTTATCACAAGAAGAACGGTCACAGACAAGCATACACTCAGGTTAAGATCGATAAGATCAACGCTTAAGATCAAGGTGTAGATTTGGTTACTGCGACAGTAGTTAAGGATCCTTCGGGATATGTGTCATTTGAATGCAGCGGACATGCCGGATTCCTTAAAAAGGGCAAAGACATAGTCTGCGCGGCCATATCGGCGCTTACGATAAATACGGCCAATTCTATAATGACACTTACGGATACAAAGATTAACGTCAACGAGAATGACGGATTTCTGTCATGGACGTTTGACGGTCCGGTCGATGAGTCGGCCACACTCCTGATGGATTCACTGATGATAGGACTTCGGTCCGTTGAAGAAGAATATAAGAATTATCTTACACTTAGAGTAGAGGAGGTAAGAAATGATCAGGTTAAACCTTCAGTTATTCGCTCATAAAAAAGGTATGGGTTCCACCAAGAACGGAAGGGACTCAGAAGCCAAGAGACTTGGCGCCAAGAGAGCTGACGGACAGTTTGTAAAGGCCGGAAACATTCTTTACAGACAGCGCGGAACAAAGATCCATCCGGGCGTGAATGTGGGACGCGGCGGCGACGATACATTGTTTGCGACGATCGATGGTGTTCTCAGATTCGAGAGAAAGGGAAGAGACAGGAAGCAGGCTTCCGTTTATCCCGTAGAACAGTAATTTTGGGGCCTTAAAGCAAAGCTTTAGGGCCTCTTTTTGGGTGAAGTATGTTTGCAGACAGGGCTAAGATATACATAAGGAGCGGCAAGGGCGGCGACGGCCATGTTTCTTTCCGAAGGGAGAAATATGTGGCGAACGGCGGTCCGGACGGCGGAGACGGCGGCAAAGGCGGTGACGTCATTGTTGAGGTCGACGACGGCATGAATATGCTGACCAACTATCGTCACGTCAGAAAATACTGTGCCGAGGACGGTGAAAACGGCGGCAAGAGAAACTGCAAAGGGAAGAGCGGTAACGATATTGTACTGAAAGTTCCCGCAGGAACGATCTTCAAGGATTCCGAGACCGGCAAGGTTATTGTCGATATGTCGGGAGATAACAGAAGAGTGGTACTTCTTCGCGGAGGACTCGGAGGAAACGGTAATCAGCACTATGCAACGCCCCGTATGCAGGCTCCGAAGTATGCACAGCCCGGACAGCCGGCAATGGAACTGAATGTAGATCTTGAACTCAAGGTTATTGCCGATGTCGGACTTGTAGGATTCCCGAATGTCGGAAAATCAACCCTCCTGTCGGTAGTATCAAACGCAAGACCGGAGATCGCGAACTATCATTTCACGACCATATCACCGCATCTTGGGGTTGTCGATCTTGACGGCGGAAAAGGATTTGTTATGGCTGATATTCCCGGCCTTATTGAAGGTGCTGCGGAAGGTGTAGGCCTGGGGCATGATTTTCTCCGTCATATCGAACGAACGAAGATGTTTGTGCACATGGTGGATGCATCCGGTTGCGAGGGACGTGATCCCGTCGCTGACGTATATGCGATCAATAAAGAGCTTGAGGCATATGACAAAAAGCTTTTGGATCGGCCTCAGATAATAGCCGCCAATAAAACGGATGTAATACCCGAAGGAGAAGATCCCGTATCGGCGTTAAAGAAAGAGTTTGAGCCGCAGGGGATGAAGGTTATCGCGATATCGGCGGCCACCCGTAAAGGAATAGACGAGCTGATCGGTGCAGTCAGAGAAGTATTATCTGCGATCGAGGATAAGACGGTCGTGTTTGAAAGTGAATTTGTGCCGACAAGAGGTCAGGATGCAACGTCGTTTGAAGTATTCTATGATGAAAAAGCCGATGTATATTGCGTGGAAGGGCCCAAGATCGAGAAGATGCTCGGATATACCAACATAGATTCCGAGAAGGGATTCACATTCTTTCAGAAGTTCATGGATGAAAACGGTATCATAGAACAGTTAAAAGGCCTCGGGATCAAGGAAGGCGATACCGTAAAGCTTTACGGTTGGGAATTCACATATTACGAGTAGGAGTATTATGACAAGTAAACAGCGTGCATATTTAAAGAGCGTTTCAAGTACATATGATCCGATATTTCAGATCGGAAAGAGCAGTATCACTCCGGAGATGTGTGATGCTGTAAGCGAAGCATTAACCGCAAGAGAACTTATTAAGATAAGCGTTCTCAAAAACTGCGCAGATGATCCGAAAGATCTGGCACAGATACTTGCCGAGCGTACAAGATCTCAGATCGTTCATGTTATCGGTAAGAAGATAGTTCTATTCAGGAAAAATCCCAAGAAAGAAGACCGAAAGATCAAACTGCCTTTGGAATAAACATGAATAACGAACGTTATCAAAAGAAAACAGGTATACTCGGAGGAACTTTCAATCCGATACACGTCGGCCATCTGATACTTGCGCAAAACGCAATGGAGGAATGTGGTCTTGACAAGGTAATCTTCATTCCTTCAGGGTGTTCTTACTTGAAGGATCCGAAAGATATTGCCGATACACGCCACAGAGTGGCAATGACTGATCTTGCGATTCAGAATAACGAGCGTTTTGAAATGTCTTCGATCGAATCCGACAGGGAAGGCAACTCGTATACATACGAAACATTTGATATCCTTCATAAATCAGAACCGGAAACCCGTTTTTATTATATAGTCGGAGCCGATACCCTTCTGTTTATGGAAAACTGGAAGAATCCGGAGTCTATATTTGATAAATGTACGGTTGTATGTGCGAAAAGAGACGGTCATTCCGGTGAGGTGCTTGAACAGAAGGCGGATTATTTAAGACAACAATACAATGCCGATATTATCATTATGGATATAGAAGAGACAAATGTATCATCATCGATGATCAGAAAGCTTCTTGCAGAGGGAAAAAGCTGCAAATATTATCTTAATGATGATGTATACGGATATATAAAGGAAAACGCCTTGTACGGAGCAAATTGAGCTTACTGACATGGGTACGATAGTCATTGACGAACAATTCGATAAATGCAGGCGAATGCTCAAGGATGATATAAGCAGAAAACGCTATATACATTCATTGGGTGTCAGCGATACGGCTGCCTGTCTTGCGATGAGATACGGATTCGATATCAGGATCGCGGCACTTGCCGGACTTCTTCATGACTGTGCCAAGGGACTTGATGATAAAGAAATGCTGGCGACGGCAAGAAAAGGCGGATTGGAGATTTCCGAGATTGAACTTGCTAATCCCGAGCTTCTTCATTCGAAAGCGGGAAGTGTCCTTGCAAAAGAGAAGTACGGGATAGAAGATGAAGATATCCTCGGCTCCATATGTTGGCATACTACCGGAAGACCCGGTATGAGTATGCTTGAGAAGATAATATTCCTGGCTGACTATATCGAACCTAACCGTGCCAATATCCCATGGATAAACGATATCAGGCAGAAAGCGTTTACCGATATAGATGAGGCTGTTGCACTTGCCTGTAAGAATTCGATAGATTACCTGCAAAGATCCTCGAGGACTGTTGACAGGATCACGATAGATACATATGAATACTATAAAGATCATTTAAAGTAACGGAGCGATATATGGCAATATCCAAAGAAGCGGAAAAGATAATAGAAACCGGTGTCAGGGCTCTTTCGGACAAGAAGGCCGAAGACATAAAGATAATTGATATTTCGGAGATCAGTATTATTGCGGATGCGCTTGTGATAGCGACAGGTAATAATACAAAACAGATTCAGGCGATGAGTGACGAAACCGACGAAAAACTGTCGTCTGAAGGGTTCGAACATTACTGTATCGAAGGATATGACAGTGCTAATTGGGTACTTCTCGGATACAGAGATGTGATATTCCATCTGTTCGATAAGGAGACAAGAAGCTTTTATGATCTTGAAAGACTGTACAGAGACGGAAAGAGTATAGAAGCGTAAAAAACAGAATAATAAAACATAAAGAGAGTCCGCAGGGTGTTAAACTGCGGACTCCTTTGTAATAATGAGGGGCGAATGATTGGAGAATGTCAGTTGAAAAAACGGAAAACTCCGTATACTCTGCCGAGAATCTGAACATTATCAACGATTATCGGCTCCATCGTATCGTTCTCGGGCTGTAAGCGATAGTGCCCGTTCTCTTTGTAATATGTCTTGACCGTTGCGGAATCATCTATAAGCGCAACAACTATATCACCGTTTCTGGCTGTGTTACACTGTTCGACAAAAATCTTATCCCCATCCATAATACCGGCATTGATCATACTCTCACCTTTGACTGTAAGAATAAAACTCTCGGCGTTCGGAGCATATTCGACCGGAATAGGGAAGTAGTCTGAGATGTTCTGCTGGGCCAGTATGGGCTGACCGGCAGCAACCATACCGACAACGGGAATCTGAGCCATCTCACGTCTTGTTAATTGGAAAGAATCATCAACAATCTCGATACACCTAGGCTTTGCCGGGTCTCTTCTTATATAACCGTTCTTCTCAAGCTTCTCTAGATGATTGAATACACTCGATGTAGAACTGAGTCCGACAGCGGTACAAATCTCTCGAACCGAAGGCGGATAACCTTTCTTCAGTATAATTTCCTTAAGATATTCAAGTATCTCACGCTGCTTGGACGATATATTTCCGTTTGCCATGGGTACCTCCTGCTGGTATTTTTATTGGACACTATTAGTATTATTCTGAACTTGTGAAAAGGAAGCAAACGCTCCTTTCATAAAGATGATAACATATATGTTCGATAAAAGCAAACATATTTTCGGAAAATATGTTCGAAAAAATAACAAAAATGTATTGACATTCGAAAACACGTTCGATATAATGCGAACATAAGAACAAATGTTTGATACGGATGTTCGAATGTGGGATTTGATCGGAGGGGAATATGAGATCAGCATATTACGGTGATTACAGTTACATGACAAGAGTGGAAGAGCAGCGCATGAGAAGGCTTGCAAGATCACGTCAGGTTAAGAGACAGAAACTGTTACTTATTATAGGAGTACTTGTTACTATGGCTTTTATTTCTTTCTTTTCGGTTAAGGCATTTGCAAACACCGAAGGTTCAGCTGATTGTTTCGGCACCAAGAAGTACAAGAGTATAATGATCTATTGCGGGGATACGGTTGAATCCATAGCGGAAGAGAATTACAGTTTTATATATACATCACCGGAGAAGATGGCTGATGAGATCAGAAGTATCAATCATCTGGGCAAAGATGACAGCCTTGTTCCGGGCAATTATATTGTTATACCTTATCTTGCAACGGCAAGCGGTTATTGATCACCGTCTTCACGAAGTTTAACGGCGGAAGCCGCCATGCGCCTTCTGTCATCCTCAAGTGCGGCGTAATGCTTTTTGGTCGTATTTACATCTGAATGGCCCAGTACATCTGCTACCAGGTAGATATCCCCGGTTTCACGATACAGGCTGGTGCCGTAGGTACTTCTAAGCTTATGAGGCGTAATTTTCTTTAGAGAAGTCACCGCTGATGCATATTTTTTGACTAGTTTTTCAACGGCACGTACCGACAGGCGTTTATTCTGCAATGAGAGAAACAGCGCGTCTTCATGACCTGTTTCGGGTATGATTGCTTTTCTTTCCTTAAGGTATTCCTGAAGCGCTTTTTCCACTTCGTCGCCGAAGTATACAACAGCTTCGTATCCGCCCTTTCTTCTGATCAGTATACCGTTATTCTTGAAATCAACGTCTTTGATATCTAGCCCCACACACTCAGACACACGAATTCCCGTCCCAAGAAGAAGAGTAATAAGCGCAAGATCACGTGTTTTGGTTTTATCGTGAAATCTTGATTGCTGCTTTGACATCTGATCTCCGTTTTCAACGTGATCAAGAAGCATTGCAACTTCATCGGGATCGAGTCTTATGATCTCTTTTTTGTGGAGTTTGGGCATATCAACGAGAGCAGCCGGATTCTTTTCGATCAGTTCATTGTTGAAGAAATACTTATAAAAGCTTCTGAGTGAGGCGAGTTTACGCTGTTTTCCTCTTTCTTCGTTTGTGATTGCCTCATCGTCCTTCTCGTAATATGACAGATAATCCATATATTCGACTATATCCAGGGCTTTGACCTCATCAAGCCATTTGATTTCGAAATCGGTTATATCGGTCTTCATAAATCTGGGATGATTGCAGTGAAGATATTCAAAGAACAGACGCAGATCATATGCGTATGCAAGTCTTGTTCGTGTAGACGTAGTATCTTTGATCCCGAGGAAGAAATCACGGCAGAAAGAGGGGAGAGTAGTCATCAGCTCCCGAAGTTTTAGCATATTATCTGCATTTTTCTTGTCATGATAATTCAGATTGTTCATTTATACCCCATCCCTTAATAGTACTTCGCTGTATAGCAGTAAACATCCGGTCGGTTACTCCGGGATTCTCGCGATTGAGCTTTTTTATAAGATCCTTCGCATATTCCCGCTTTGTATAACCGTCTGCCGGACACTTTTTCCCTATGACCGGAAGATCATTTTTATTCAAAAAACCGATAATGTCAGCCTCTTCAACGAACATAAGAGGTCTAATTACGGTTATTTTTGTCCTGTCGAGATATGTAACCGGGCTGAACGTATGAATCCTCCCCTCATAGATTAATGAGAGAAGGAGAGTTTCAACTACATCGTCTTTATGGTGTGCATACGCTACTTTGTTGCAACCCATCTGAAGAATTGCCTCATTTATTGCCCCTTTTCGCATTTTGGCACATAAACTGCACGGATTACTTTCCTTGCGTTCTTCAAAAACTATCCTGTAAATATCGCTTTTGACCACATTATACGGTACTTCAAGCTCATCACACAAAGCCTTTATCGGTTCCGTGTTAAATTCTTCAAATCCCAGATCTACCGTTATCGCACTTAACTCAAACATTTCCGGATAAAATCTTCGAAGACCCGCCATGGCATGCAGAAGAGTAAGTGAGTCTTTTCCTCCGGATATTCCGACGGCGATCTTATCGCCCGATTTTATCATTTTGTATTCGTCAACAGCCTTTCTTGTAAGGCTGAGCAGTCTTTGAAGTTCCATAAACGTATTATATCAGATTTATACATTTTTTTATGGTATAAATAAAAGCAATTATATGAGAAAATATAAATTATTATGTGGGATGAATATGATATCAAGAAACTTAGACCAAGGAAGAATTAGGATAGTGTGACACTTTTATGACGTTTGATTTGCTATGATACTTGTATAAAAAATAGTCATTCAGCTCGATAAGGAGGTATTTCTATGGAACGTAAAGATAAGATATCAAAAGCACAAAGCAAAGAAGAAGCCAAAGGGCTAATCGGAAAGGCCGACATGAAGATTAATGACAATGAAATGGAAACGGTCACAGGGGGAGCACTACATAGTGTCTGGCCGGCGGGGTATGAAGTCCTCGCTGATTTTGATAAGGGTCCATATAAAAAGGGTGATGTTATAGGAACTTTTGCCGATGAACAATCTGCAGCACGTTATGCACTTAGTCAGGGATTCGGTAGCGGAATTGTTTTTTCTAGACACGATGTGACTGGGGGGAAATATTGGTGGGAATTCTGGAAGTAGGCATATCAATGTGGTTTTAGTTTCCACAGTATTGTTTTGTTTTTCTTTTTTATGAAAAAGTTATCGCACCAATTTCTGCTAAATTTTTAGCTGAAGGGTATAGATAACTTTTTCTATTTACAATCGTGGTAATAGCTCATCTATATACAACTATTCGCGAAAGACAACTTTAACGAATACATTACGGGCAAATACAGACAGGATCACAGTTCGTCGGAATCAAGCATAACCGTGAACGGGCCGTCATTGATAAGGCTTACCTGCATATCGGCACCGAATGATCCGCATTGAGTATCGATTTTGTATGTATCGGATAATTCCGACAGAATGTATTCGTATAGTTCGT
>JAILRJ010000036.1:0-5956 GCA_024698285.1 Lachnospiraceae bacterium
ATGGGTGGATTTTTCGGAGTTGCTTCAAAGAAAGACTGTGTTTGGGATCTGTTCTTCGGAACCGATTATCATTCGCATCTTGGAACACGTCGTGCCGGAATGACCGTATACGGCGAGAAAGGATTTGACCGTGCGATCCACAACATAACCAATTCGCCGTTTAGGACAAAGTTTGACAGGGATGTTGCGGAGCTGAAAGGTAATCTTGGTATCGGATGTATTTCCGATTACGAGCCTCAGCCGCTTCTGATACAGTCGCATCTCGGAACGTATGCGATAACGACCGTGGGACGAATTGACAATCTTGACGAGCTTGTCGCGGAAGTATTGAAAGGACGCACGCAGTTTCTTGCGATGAGCGGGAGCAACATCAACCCGACCGAACTTGCGGCGTGTCTTATCAATCAGAAAGATTCATTTGTCGAAGGAATAAAATACGTTCAGGAAAGAGTCGAAGGATCGCTCACACTGATGATCATGACGACCGAAGGAATATATTCCGCCAGGGATTTGTACGGAAGAACTCCGGTCATGATCGGACAGAAGGATGACAGTTACTGTGTCTCGTTTGAGAGCTTCGCATATATCAATCTCGGCTACTCCGATGCAAAAGAGCTCGGCCCCGGAGAGATAGTCTACGTCACGCCGGATGGCTTTGAGACCGTATCGTCTGCGGGTTCCGTTATGAAGATATGTACGTTCCTATGGATATATTACGGATACCCCAATTCGACATACGAGGGTGTTAACGTTGAGGATATGAGATATAACTGCGGAGCGATGCTTGCGGATCGAGATGATGTGCATCCCGATATCGTAGCCGGTGTTCCGGATTCGGGTATCGCCCATGCGATAGGTTATGCCAACAAGTCCGGAATTCCTTTTGCAAGACCTTTCATCAAGTACACTCCGACATGGCCCAGATCGTTTATGCCTACGGATCAGAGCATGAGAAATCTCATCGCGCACATGAAGCTCATTCCTGTTGATACGCTTATAAGGGGCAAGTCGCTTCTTCTTATCGATGACTCGATAGTTAGAGGAACGCAGCTTCGCGAGACAACCGAGTTCCTGTACAGCAGCGGTGCCAGAGAAGTACATGTACGTCCCGCATGTCCGCCTCTGTTATACGGATGTAAGTTCCTGAATTTCTCCAGATCGAATTCGGAATACGATCTTATAACGAGACGTGTTATAAGGGAAAGAGAAGGGGAAAACGTTTCGGAAGAAGTGCTTGCCGATTATGCCGATCCCGACAGCGCAAACTACAGTGAGATGCTTGAGGAGATCAGGAAACAGCTCGGCTTTACGTCACTTCGGTTCCACCGTCTCGACGATATGGTCAGGTCAGTGGGCATCGACAAATCAAAGCTGTGCACATACTGCTGGGATAAGCAGGGTGACTGCAGCACGTGCGGAAAGTGTAAGAAATAAAACTATTCGGAAACGTTGTGACTGTGCTTTTTGACTATGCTCATGATCTTTACGACGATAGGACCGAACACATAGCAGGAGATGATCTCGCCCGCACCTACAGAGAAAGCCATCAGACCGAGCACGGCCCATCTCGCGGTTGCCGATCCCATACTGACAACGCCGTATCCGTAATAGAGAACGAACGGAATTATAAGAGCGTTAACAAGAACCGTTGGTATCGGTATCAGAAGACTGTGCAGAATGTCGAGCGAATCACCGCATTTCTTTTTGAGACTCTTTGTGATCGGAAGTGTCAGGAGTACGGCGATCACCGTCGCAAGTGTACCGAATACGGTATCGATCCATGATCCGCCGAAAAGGTTGGTGATAAAACATCCGACACAAACGCCCCATGCTCCGGCGGGGGTGAAGAATATAGTCATGCATAGGGCTTCCGCTACCCGGCACTGGATCTCAAGATACGAGAACTGGTATGTGAGAAGCGAGAGGACAACATACAGTCCGGCTATTATCGCACCCTGCGTCAGATGATGTGTCGTAATCTTCGTTTTGTTGATACTGTTTTCGGGCATTATTGTTATCTCCTGATATATATGATAAATATTGGGTATGTTCGGTGTACGACAGTTCATCATTCTAACACATGGGATGATCATAATACAATCAAATATTTTTACGGAGGACTAAGATGGATAAGAAGGAATTACTGAACATGTTCAAGGCTGAGATCACCGACAAGGTAGATGCCGAAACAATGGAAAGACTCAAGGCTTCAAAAACAAAGAAAGAAGCGCTTTCGATACTTGAGGGACTCTCTATCGATCTTAATGATGAAGTGCTCTCTGCAGTCGCGGGCGGCGATGATGTCGACGAAAATCTGCAGGCATGGTGTCTTGACAAGGACTGTGACGGCCTGTGGTGCCCGGGCTTTATTTGATCGAAACATCAGCTGTCATTGTAATTCAACGGGTTATACATTATAATGGTTTGGAATGTTTTTTAGGCGATACGGGGGAAAGAGATGCCTGATTTTTCAAATTCATGTATGAACATACTGACATATGCCGGAGTTGCGGAAGCCGACAGGGCCAAGATATGTCAGAAGATAAACACATTTGCGGCCATGTCCGATCAGGGGGCATCCGATGATGCTGCAAGAAGACTTCGTAAGGAACTCACGGCTTACTATTATGAGATATATAAGCTGGCGTTCTTCAGGTCGCTTCAGGATCAGACGATCCCGGATGAAGTGATGATGTTCTTCACGTTCGGATACATTGACGAGAAACTTGCCGGTGCAGAGAATACGCAGATGCTCTATGATGCTTCGCGCTCGCTCGGGCTCGATCCGGAGATGAGAGTATTCACGTTTTATCAGTGGCTGCGCCTTATTTATTCCTGCAAGAAGGATCCTTCGGTCAATGATTTTTCAACCGATTATATTACAACACTCAGAAAACAGAAGAGAGAAGGCTCGATAACGGAACAGCAGGAGCGTGATGCCCTTACCGACGGAAAGGCACGCGTGATATTTGAGATAGACAATATGTTCAAGTCGGCCAACCGTATGATGAGTTCGCGTATCACAACGTTTGTGCCGTTCTTCTCCGAACAGACGCTCACGAAGCCGCTCGACAAGTCCGTTCTTTCGTTTGATATCGTACATAAGACGATCAATGTCATAAGGGCGATAGACTACTCGCTGTTCTTCAGACAGACCGTGTTTACCGCACCGGAGCTCGGACTTGATAAAGCTTTTATTCAGGTTGAGATACTTCCCGATGTGATCCTGATGCCGGTTGTCGGAACGAGAGCCGCAATGTGGCAGGAGATCACGGGCGCGAAGCGTACAACTCCCGGAAGATTCCTTCTCCCGATTGCAGAGGAAGAAGACCTGTCCAAAGTAGTGATCAATCTGTGCGGCGAGTTCAGATGGGAGCTTTGCAAGAGGATACAGGGCGCGAGATGGAATGACCTTTCTGAGCGCAGTCTTACGAGTGATTACGTCGACTATATCGATACCTACCGGAAAAATCACGAGCTCAGCCAGGAGGCCAAGGAGAGGATCAAATCCGCCATGGCAAAGCACAGGAACAGTTACAAGGAAATGTTCGTCGCCGATTATGCGACGTATATTCAGTATGAGAGTTCGGGTGCCCTTCGCCACAACAAGGTCGTAAGGTTCATCCTGTTCAATTACTGTCCGTTCTCCAAGGTGATAAGAACGGGGGCGATAGCCACCAATCCGCAGTACACCCAGCTGATCGAGAGATACGAGCACAAAACGGCTCACGATCTTCACCTGTTTGACATCGCATGCGGAAGAATAGAAAAAGCGGGTCATGATATACCCGCGGAGCTTGCGGCTCACAAGGCATTTTTAGGAGCGTAAGAATCACAATGAGCGAAGAAAGATCCAAAAACTTTATAGAGAATATTATAGACAACGACCTGAAAGAGGGCGTATATGACAGCGTTCACACGCGTTTTCCGCCCGAGCCGAACGGTTATCTTCATATCGGACATGCCAAGGCGATTCTTGTAAACTACGGACTCGCAAAGGAGTATGGCGGAAAGTTCAATCTCAGATTTGACGATACGAATCCGACAAAAGAGAAGACGGAGTTTGTTGAATCGATCAAGGAAGATGTCAAGTGGCTCGGAGCAGACTGGGAAGACAGGCTCTTCTTTGCGTCGGATTATTTCGATCAGATGTATGAGGCTGCTGTCAAGCTCATCAAAAAGGGCAAGGCTTTCGTATGCGACCTTACCGCTGACGAGATCAGGGAATACAGAGGATCGTTTGATACGCCGGGTAAGAACAGTCCTTACAGGGACAGAAGTATCGAAGAGAATCTCGAACTCTTCGAAAACATGAAGAACGGGAAATACGGGGACGGTGAGAAAGTTCTTCGTGCGAAGATAGATATGGCAAGCCCCAACATCAACATGAGGGATCCGGTCATATACAGAGTCGCACATATGACGCATCACAACACCGGGGACAAATGGTGTATTTACCCGATGTATGATTTTGCGCATCCGATCGAGGATGCGATCGAAGGCGTCACTCATTCATGCTGTACACTTGAGTTTGAAGATCACAGACCTCTTTACGATTGGGTCGTAAAAGAACTCGAATATCCGCAGCCGCCCAAGCAGATCGAATTTGCCAAGATGTATCTGACGAATGTCGTTACCGGAAAGAGATACATCAAGAAGCTCGTTGAGGACGGCATTGTTGACGGATGGGATGATCCGAGACTTGTCAGTATCGCGGCCCTGAGACGTCGCGGATTCACGCCTGAATCGATCCGCAAATTCGTTGAACTGTGCGGAGTTTCAAAAAGCCAGTCATCGGCGGACTATGCGATGCTCGAGTACTGTATCAGAGAGGATCTGAAACTGTCGCGTCCGCGTCTTATGGCAGCGCTTGATCCGATCAAGCTCATCATCGATAACTATCCCGAAGGGGAAACGGAATACTTTGATATTTCGAATAACCTTGAGAATGAATCGCTCGGATCGAGAAAAGTTCCTTTCTCTCGTGAGCTTTATATCGAAAGAGATGATTTTATGGCGGAGCCGGTGAAGAAATACTTCAGGCTCTTCCCGGGAAACGAAGTGCGTCTGATGAATGCGTATTTCGTAACATGTACTTCATATGAGACGGATGCCGACGGAAACGCCACGGTCGTTCACTGCACATACGATCCCGAAACAAGGCAGGACGGAAGAGAGGTTGACCGCAAGGTCAAAGGCACTATACACTGGGTCAACGCACCTACTGCGATTTCCGCGACTGTGAGGTTGTATGAGAATCTTATCGACGAGGAAAAAGGAGTGTATAATGAGGACGGAAGTCTTAATCTCAATCCCGATTCGCTGACCGTCATCGAAGGCTGCAAGATGGAGCCTGCGCTTTTGGATGCGAAAGCATACGAGTCGTTCCAGTTTGTAAGGAACGGATTCTTCTGTGCGGATTATAAGGATTCAAAACCGGGAGCACCGGTGTTTAACAGAGTTGTATCATTAAAAAGCGGGTTCAAACTGCCCGACCAGAAATAAGAACTATCGGAGGTTACAGATGGGTTTATTGGATGGATTATCAAACCTCGGACTCGGAAAACTCGAGGGCGCGGATATCTTTGAGGAGGAAAAGAAACCGGCTCCCAAACCGGTAGAAAAGCCTAAGGTGGAAGCACCTTTTGACGAAAATGACGTTTTGTTCGACAAGTCGGCGGAATGTCCCGTATGCGGCAAGGGATTTTCTTACAGGGCCGTAAGGACCGGTAAGGCAAGGCTTCTTTCACAGGATCAGGATCTTCGTCCGAAGTACGATAAGTTCGATCCCGGAAAATACGATGTCGTTGTATGTCCTTATTGCGGCTATGCGACGCTTACGAGATATTTCACATCACTTCCCACAGCTCAGGTTAAGCTGATCAAGGAAGGTATTGTCGGAAAGGTTCACGGGGTTGCAAACAATCCGATCATGTCATATGATGATGCCATTCAG
>JAILRJ010000040.1:0-33186 GCA_024698285.1 Lachnospiraceae bacterium
TAAGAACTGAATCCCAGCCTGCTGTATCAGCTGCTGAAAGAAGGAGGTAATCAACACCGTCCTGGATGAACTTCTGAGCTGCTGTGATCTGCTCGTCGTTCTTTAAGCTGTAAGCGAAAGATGCATCAAAACCGTTCTCCTCAGAGAAAGCAGCCTTAAGATCCTTGTCGTTAGCTGTTCTGTAACCGGACTCGTTAGGGTCGTTGTTGATGATACCGACTTTGATGAGTTCACCGGAAGCTGCTGCGGGAGCTTCTGCTTCTGCTTCTGCTTCTGCTGCAGGTTCTTCTGCTGCAGGCTCCTCAGCCTTTTCTTCAGTTGCTGCAGGTGCTTCTGCTGCAGGTGCTTCTGCTGCAGGTGCTGCGCCGCCACAAGCTGTAAGTGCAACCATTGCTGCTGCCATGATAGCTGCTAAAACTTTCTTCTTCATTTTTTATCCTCCCTGGAATAATTTAATCTGGGTAAGGGGCCTATCCCCCGACCCGACAGTATCATAATAATTATTTAAAAAGCAAAAAACCATGAACATAAATACGTCCATGGTTGAAAATTTTATTGGGTGGTTTTACGGAAGTTGGTTTTTTTATCCGTGAGGTTGATTTTTTTATTGTGCCGTCGGCAACAATATATTGCATGTGCTGCCCTGTCCGAATACGCTATGTAGTGTTATGCCGTATTTATCGCCGAATTTAAGCCTTATTCTCTCGTTAACGTTATACAGTCCGTATATCGCACTGTCGGACGGATGTTGCCTTGACAGACCGTCAATAACTTCCTGAAGTCTTTCCTCCGACATTCCGATGCCGTCATCGCTCACACTGATAATGAAATCATCGCCTTCCTTCCGGGCCCCGATCGTGATCCTGCCGCCGCCCCTCTTGTTCTTGATCCCGTGATACAGCGCATTTTCGATTAGCGGCTGGATCGTGATCTTCGGTATCGTATATTCGTTGAACTCTTCGGGAACGTCTATCTCGTATTCAAGAATATCCTGGTACCTGAACTGCTGTATCTCAAGATAACTCTTCGCGTGAAGCAGTTCCTCCCTTATAGTTATGATGTCGCGTCCTCTCGAGAGCGAAGTCCTGAAGAATGCCGACAGGCTCTTTACCATCCCGACAACTCTCTTTTCGTCTCCTCCCTCGGCAAGCCAAATTATCGTATCAAGCGTGTTGTACAGAAAATGCGGATTGATCTGTGACTGCAGAAGTTCCAGCTCCGCTTCCCTTATCCTTATCTGCTCTTTCGTGATCTGTGACAGGAGTTCGTTGATCTTGTCGATCATCTGATTCATCGACTTGGAAAGTTCTCCGACTTCATCAAGCGAATCGTTTCTGCTCCTTGCGCTTAAGTCTCCCTTCGATACTTTATCCGTAACAACGACAAGGTCCGTTATCGGCTTCGTAAAGCTCTTCGGAAGAAAGATCGAGAACAGTATCACCATCGCGGTAAGAGCCGCAAATGCCACAAGCCCTCCTGTCATCGCGTTGCGGTACAGCCTGTCCATCTCGGCTTTTTCGGCCTGCATGTCCCTTATCTCATAGAACACGTAACGGAATATCTCTTCCTTTATAAGTTCCGTAACTATCTGAACATCGTTCTCCCATATCTCGATGTTTGCATCATATTCCTCATTCGCGATAAGATTTTTCTCTATCCTCTTTTCGTATTTGCGAAGATTCTCGAGATACTTCCTGACGCCTTTGAGTCGGGACAGATTTTCGCCGTTGGCGGTAACATCCATAAGTCCCTCTACAACACCGTCGGCATCGTCGATAAGTCTCTCAAGCTCGGACTCTTCCACGGTCTTGTTTCCGACGATAAGAAGATACGTCTCGTAATCGAAATCCTTTTTGAAATCAAGGGAAAAATCACCTGCCAGAACGGCGGAACTGATCATGTCGTTATACTTTTGCGAAGATCTCTGCATCATGTAGAAGCAGCCTATGATGAGCAGCACGAGCGGAATAACAAGAAGAAGATACGAGATCCGTATCTTCGTTGCAAGCGATGTGTTCGTGTACTTTCTTCTGAGGGTGTTCATCATTCGTCCTCATCGTTGTCCCTGACACCGCGGTAATTTGTCGGGGTCATGCCCACAGTCTTCTTGAACATGTACGAGAAATAATGCGGATCTTTATATCCGACGGCTTCGCTGATCTCGCTTGAACGCATGGCGGTGCACTTGAGCATTTCACGAGCCTTGTCCATGCGGTATTCGGTAAGATATTTGATGAAAGTCTTGCCGGTCTGCTGTGAAAAGATCGTGCTCAGATGGTTGGGAGACACGTTAACGTGACTGGCAAGCTGGTTTAACGACAGCTCCTCGTCGGCATAGTTTTCTTCTATATATTTGACCGCCGAGTCGACTATCTCCTTGTATCTGTTCGTTGCGATCGAATCCCTGTACCGGATCGCGCTCTCCATCATGCGCGTGATGTAATCCGTCACGCTAGAGACGCTCTCAAGCGCTTCCTTCGACACTTCCGTAATAACATCATTGTGTTTAAGTCCCGAAATCTCCTCAAGAAATCCAGATACGGCAAAGAATACATCCATAGTGATGTACTGACGGAAGATATAAGAATTGAAAGCATCCTCTCCGACGCTTTTAACGAATTCGCCGACAAAGAACGGTATCTCATCGAGGTTACCGAGTTTTAGGAACTTAAGTACATTGCTCTTGTCTATCCTCTTGGCATCTATCGTACTCATGTCAAACTTCTCATCCGCGGACGACTCACGCGACGGATTTCTTGAAGCCGTAAAGAACCCGCTGTCCGGAACAAAGAATCTGGTGGCAAGCGCACAACCCGCATCCTCGTATGATTCGTTCATGCTCGACAGACGATTGACCGCTTTTCCTATACCGCCGCAATACCTGACATGAGCATATCCTTTGAATATGCCTTCAAACTTTTCTATAAGATCAGCCTGGCGCGCAGACAGTTCCTCCTCGGAATCACCCATAATCAGAATGGCCTTACCTTCAAGGTCCCTGTCAAAGCATATACATCCGAGTTCATCCGCTATATCGTTCAGATACTCATCGATCGTGACCGAACTTTTAGAATACTCTTCTATCTCATGATGTTCCGATTTTGTAAACAAAAGTATTATGTTATACCACATCGCGGAAAGATCTATTCCGAGCTTTTCAGCCTTTTGTAAAAGTTCCGTGACGGGGCAGTTACCTGATACAAGATAATGGAACAGCTCGCTTCGCTCCCTGCGGTCGTTTTCTTCCATTTCCTTTTTGAACTGCTCTTTGAGCGCACGCTCTTCCTTGCTCTTTATGATCTTCTCCCTGAGAGCATCAAGCTCGCGCAGAAGATCGTCTCCCGATATCGGCTTAGTCAGGTACTGTGCCACACCGATCGAGATCGCTTGTTTTGCGTAATCGAATTCCTCGTATCCGGACAAAATGACTATCTCGGCAAACGGAAGTTCCTTCCTTATTATGCGTGAAAGCTCAAGCCCGTCCATGAACGGCATCTTAATGTCCGTTATCACGATATCGGGTTCGAGCTTTCTAATTAGAGGAAGGGCAAGCTCCCCGTCGGAAGCTTCCCCTACAAATTCATAACCGTTTCCGGTCCAGTCTATATTGTTCTTGATCCCTTCACGGACCACGAACTCATCTTCGCACAGGAATACTTTGATCATGATTAATTACATTTCTTCAATGTGTTCTCGGCCCATCGACAGGATCGTGCTCACATGATCATCCGCAAGGCTGTAGTAGATCTGCTTGCCGTCTCTCCTGTTCTTTACAAGTTTGTTCATCTTCAGGATCTTGAGCTGATGCGATACCGCCGACTGGGTCATTGACAGACTCTCGGCCAGCTCCTGAACGCAGTGCTCATCCTCGAGAAGCCTGTACAGTATTCTGATCCTCGAACTGTCACCGAACACTTTAAACAGATCGGCCAGATCGCCCCAAATATCTTCTTTGCTCATATACCCCTCCATACGGGCCTTTACAGATTATATATTCTTGCGCGTTATAAAGTCAAACTCTCAGGGTGCGGATGGCGTTAAGAACCGCCAGAACCATCACGCCGACATCGGCGAAAATCGCAAGCCACATGTTTGCAAGACCGAACGCCGAAAGGATCAGACACAAAACTTTGACACCGATTGCAAAATATATATTCTCGTATACGATGCGCATGCACTTTCTGCCGATCCGTATCGCTTTGACTATACCCGCGGGATCATCATCCATCAGCACAACATCGGCTGCCTCTATTGCGGCATCGCTCCCGAGAGCTCCCATCGCGATACCGACATCGGCTCTTGTGAGAACCGGAGCATCGTTGATCCCGTCGCCTGCAAATGCGACAAGTCCCTTTCCATCATCACGGCCGGCAAGGATCGCTTCAACCTTTTCGACTTTGTCCTGAGGCAGAAGTTCTGCATGATATTCCGCGATCGATAATGTATCGGCCACCTTTGACGCAACTTCTTCGGCATCTCCGGTCAGCATCACCGTCTTCTTTACTCCAATACTATGCAAACCATTTATCGCATCTTTCGAAGTCTCCTTTATCACGTCCGAGATATGGATATGCCCCGCATATTCTCCGTCCACCCCTATATGTACTATCGTTCCCGCTTCATCGCATTTGACGGGTGACACACCGTTGTCATTCATCAGCTTCTCGTTTCCGACAAGCACGCTGTGTCCCGACACCGCGGCAGACACTCCTCTCCCCGCTGTCTCATTCACGTTTGATATGAGACTTCTGTCGATATCTTTACCGTATGCGGTAACGATCGAGCGGCTGATCGGATGTGTACTGAAATCTTCCGCATACGCCGCATATTCGAGAAGCTTTTCGTCGTCTATCTTATCCTTATGAATCGATACAACCTCAAACACACCTTTCGTAAGCGTGCCGGTCTTATCGAATATAACCGTATCAACCTTTGAGAGCGCTTCGATATAATTTGATCCTTTAACAAGAACCCCTGCACGTGACGCTCCTCCTATTCCAGCAAAGAACCCGAGCGGAATGCTTATGACAAGTGCGCACGGACAGCTTATTACAAGAAACGTAAGTGCCCTGTATACGTATGCCGAAAACTGTGCATCCCTGCCAAGCAGGAGTCCTGCGACCGGAGGGATGATCGCGATGGCAAGCGCCAGGGCGCATACTGTCGGGGTGTAATATCTTGCAAACTTGGAAATGAAATTCTCCGAGCGTGATTTTCGCGAGCTCGCGTTCTCGACGAGCTCGAGTATCTTCGATACAGTGGACTCGCCGAAAGCTTTTGTGGTTCTGATGTTAACGGAGCCGCTTAAGTTAATGCAGCCGCTTATCACCTCGTCGCCTTCGCGGACGGACCTTGGAACGGATTCTCCGGTTAGCGCGCTTGTATCGACCGACGTATCGCCTTTTATAACGATACCGTCAAGAGGGATCTTCTCTCCCGGCATGACACAGATCACGCTTCCTACCGTGACTTCATCGGGAGATACACTCTTAAGTACTTCTCTCCCTCCCTCGTCTGCCACAAGGTTTGCACTGTCGGGACGAATATCCATCAGTGCCGCAATATTCCGGCGGCTCTTCCCGACCGCATAGCTTTGGAACAGTTCACCTGTCTGGTAGAACAGCATTACGGCAACACCTTCGCGGTATTCGCCGAGCAGCATCGCACCGACCGTTGCGACTGCCATAAGGAAGTTCTCGTCCATGACCTGCCCGCGGATGATGCCTTTGAAAGCCTTTTTCAAAATATCGTATCCGATAACGAAATACGGTATAAGGTACAGGACAAAAGCCAGAATATCCTTCCACGGTACTGCCTGGAACTCATATCCGGGCCACTTTAACAATCTTGTAAATATCTCTATCGCGATTATTAAAAGAGCCGTGATTATTATTCTGATGAGAACCTTTTTCTGCTTCTTAGTCATGTTACGCCAAACGCCCCTTAACTAAATATAAACCTCACAGTCATCCTCGACCTTTTTGCAGCTTGCGCGCACCTGCTTCATAACCTCAAGCTCATCGACTCCTTCATCAAACACTACATTCATCTTAAGCGCCATGAAATTGATGCTGCAGTCCTTTACTCCCGCCGTATCCTTTGCGGCCTGTTCCATCTTGTTGGCACAGTTTGCACAGTCCACTTCGATCCCGTATGTTTTAGCCATGATAATGTCTCCTTATTGTGTTGGGTTATTTGTTCTTGTATCATATGAACAACTATTCATATGTTTGATTGTATTATACACCCGTCGGCAACAATGTCAACCCCTCTTTCAAAAAACATCAAAAAAGCACCTGCCCTAAGGCAGGTGCCTGTATTTACGGTCCGATCCGTTAATTCAACCCGGTCGCCTGTGATTCCTCTTCCGGTATCAGATCTCCGCGGCCTTCTTCTTCAAAGTCCGAATAAACAAATTCGGGATTCAGAATATCCTTTATGTCGCTGTAGAACAAATCCACCTGCTGCGATCCGTCCGCATATGAGTTGAGATCGTAAGGTCCGAAATAGAATGTCAGCCCCGCGGGATCCATCGTGAACATATATGCCACCTTATCGGGATCTTTCGTGTCGGCATCAAGTTCAAACAGTCCGAGTGATTCGTCAAGATCAAAAAAGTTTCCGTCCGGATACAGAGAATTGAGCCTCTCTATCAGCACACTCTTAAGCTTTTGTGCATCCGTTATGATATCGGAGAGAAGTATATCGTTTCCCGTCTTCGTATCGAGATTGAACGTCTGGTAGAAGTAATCGGGGTGCGCTCCTCCGATATAACCGTTTTCGGTTCTGAGCATACTGACGACTCTCTCATCCGCAGCCTTAAGCTGAGTCTCCGAATATCTGAAATAGCTGTAATCGTCACCGTTTTCGTCCTGCTCTTTTGCAAACTCTTCGGCATCTTTTTTGTTGGCCTCGATCGACTCTTTATAGTGTTCCTTCTCGTTCTCATCGATCGCCTCAAGAGCTTCGGCAAGCTTCGGATAATCCTTTTTTGATTCATCGGTCAGAAGATATGCATTGCCGTAACTTTCGAATATCTTCCGCTTTCCGTCTTCGGCATATAAAGTAAGATCAAAAGGAACCGATTCAAGTTCGGGAAGCTTTACTTCCTCCTCTTTTTCGACTTCCTCCGGTGTTTTGATCTCGTCTTCGGGAACTTCCTTAACATCTGACATGTCTTTGTTCTGATTGATGGTTACCGTTGTATGACATGCGCACAGTCCAGTCATTACCATTGCCGCACAAAGAATTGTTGCAATCCTGAACTTATTCATCGTGATCCTCTCCTTATTGCTGAATTATGCTTTTCTTTCGGCAGGGCTCGATACACCGAGTCTCTTTGCCGTAATGTCTATCTGTTCTACGAGCTCTCTGTCGGTAAGCACCGTGACTCTTCCTTCGTCGTACTGCTCGTCGACCCACTTCTTAAGTTCAACAATAAGCTCATCGCTCTTCGAATACTGTCTGTCGTCGTGGAGCTTGTAGTATGTGTTGATCCAGTGTGCGATTCCCGCAAGGCCGGATGTGTTCGATACGGCGCACAGAACCGGTCGGTTCAGGAACTTCTCCGTGTCGAATATGTTGTATATCTCTTCGTTCTTCAACAGACCGTCGGCATGTATTCCCGCACGTGTAACGTTGAAGTTCTTACCGACAAAAGGAGTACGCGGAGGGATCTCGTATCCGATCTCATTCTCATAATACTCGGCAAGTTCGGTAATAACCGTCGTATCCATTCCGTTGAGCGTCCCGCGAAGCTGAGCATACTCGAATACCATCGCCTCAAGAGGTGTATTACCCGTCCTCTCCCCTATGCCAAACAGCGATGTGTTGACGCCGCAGCACCCGTAAAGCCATGCCGTTGTTGAGTTGGAAACCGCCTTGTAGAAATCGTTATGGCCGTGCCACTCTATAAGTTCGCACGGAACTCCGGCATGTGTATGTATCGCATAGATTATCCCCTGAACGCTTCGCGGAATAACCGCACCGGGATAGTTGACACCGTAGCCCATCGTATCGCATGCACGCACCTTGATGGGGATCTTGTATTCATCCATGAGCTTCATAAGCTCCAGGCAGAACGGCACAACGTAGCCGTAAATATCCGCACGCGTTATATCCTCGAGATGACATCTTACGGAAATACCTTCTTCGAGGCAGTCCCTTACAACGCTTAAGTAATGCTCCATTGCCTGCCGTCTTGTCATCTTGAGCTTTAAGAAAATATGATAGTCGCTGCAGCTTACGAGTATACCGGTCTCAGGCATGCCGAGCTGTTTTACGAGCTTGAAATCCTCTTTGCTCGCCCTTATCCAGCTCGTAACCTCGGGGAACTTGTAACCCCTCTCCATACACTTGCATACCGCATCACGGTCTTTCTTGGAATACAGGAAAAACTCGCTGGCCCTGATCATTCCGTTGGGACCGCCGAGCTTATGAAGATAATCGTATATCGTTACGATCTGTTCGGTCGAATATGGAGCCCTCGACTGCTGTCCGTCCCTGAACGTCGTATCGGTGATCCATATCTCCTTCGGCATGTTATGAGGAACGGTCCTGTCGTTGAAAGGTATCTTCGGAATCTCCTCATACGGGAACATGTTTCTGAACACGTTCGGCTTCTCGATGTCATCGAGGATGTACATATGCTCCTCAATCTGAAGAAGGTTATTGCCTTCGTTCATCGTGACCGGACGATTCTCGAAATACTCCGAACTGTTATTGTTTTTGTTACCTATCTCTCCCATTTTGATCTCCCCGACTCATCAAGGCATACCCGCCTCAAATCGTCTTCAGTGTCTTTATATATACCGCAGATACTGTAACAGTATCCGCCTTCACTTTCAAATTCTTTTATATGATAACGCTCGTCCCTGTCCGGAAGCGTTACTGTAGTGTTGCGCCTACCGCGCTCATCCGTTACGGAAAAATCACTCAGCACGCGTCTGATGCCTTCCCCGCAGCATTTGATCACGCTTTCCTTCATCGTCCAGATTCCGGTAAACTCCCTGCCGAGCATGTCAGCGTCTTCTATCGATTCAAGATATGCATACTCCTCAGGTGCAAAGAATCGCTTCGCGATCTTAAGCGCATCATCGCATCTGCACTCCACGTCGCATCCCACGTCTTGGGGCGACAGTGCCAACGCGACTCTTTCTTTGGCATGGGACATATTAAAGCAAACCGATATATCCGTAAGATAGGGTTTACCGTCCTCTCCTTCCGCGATCGAAAGGGTATCGGTGCATGAAATGCCCAAGTCCCCGAGCGCATGAACGAGAAGTGCGTATGCCGCGATACATCTTTTTTTGTCGGCATCGAATCTGAATCTGTCACACCTTCGTCTCCTCGCCTCGGGCATCTTATCATACCATACGGCAAAGAATTCTTCGGGCATGTTTATATCCGAAACGTATAGTCTCGTGGCAAATGATAGCGCTTTCATCTAAACAAGTATATTATCACAGAGGTTCAGCTCGTGCAACGCGCCGCTTTTGCAAGGCTCACAGCCTCCTTGGCAAGCTCTTCGATCCGCGTAAAATCACCGTTTTCTATAAGATCGCTCTTTACCATCCAGCTTCCGCCGCATGCGGCAACACAGTCGAGCGCAAGATATGAAGAAAGATTATTTGCGTTTATTCCTCCGGTAGGCATGAACGCCACATTCGGAAACGGTGCGGACATTGCCTTTATCATATCGGGTCCGCCTGCCTGAGCCGCCGGGAAAAATTTGAGAAGCTTCAGTCCTCTCTTTATTCCCATGATCGCCTCTGTCGGACTGCACACTCCGGGTACTACCGGTATATCTTTTGCAATGCAGTGATCGACAACTTCCGGATCGAATCCGGGACTGACAATAAACTTTGCACCCGCCTCTACGGCTTCATCGACCTGTTCTTTTGATATGACCGTTCCGGCACCGACAAGCATTTCCGGAAACGACTCCGACATTATCTTTATGGATGCCGCCGCCGCTTTGGTTCGAAACGTTACTTCAGCACAGCAAAGTCCGCCCCTGATCAGGGCGTTTGCAAGCGGATACGCATCTTCCTCTTTTTTTATAACGACCACGGGTATTATTTTATACCCGGTCAGTTCGTTTAATACATCTGACATACCGTTTTCCTTTTATCTCTTAACTCTTGCACTGCCGCCATTCATCACGGCTTCAACTTCCTTAAGTGTTGCCATCGTCGTATCTCCGGGTGTGGTCATAGCCAAAGCTCCGTGTGCCGCACCGTATTCGACGGCAAGCTTTGCATCACGCTTTTCCATCAGGCCGTAGATCAGTCCCGACGCAAACGAATCCCCTCCGCCTATCCTGTCGAGGATCTCGAGATCATTATAATCACGGGCCTTGTAAAAATCACTTCCCGCCATGCAAAGCGCACTCCAGTCGTTTACCGTGGCGCTCTTCACCTGACGAAGTGTCACGGCCGCAACCTTAATGTTCGGATACGCTTTGGCCAAAGATCCCATCATCTTCCTGTAACCGTCAACGTTAAGGTTTGTAAGATCCTTATCGTTTCCCTCAACCTCAAAGCCGAGCGAGGCCGTATAATCTTCCTCGTTTCCTATCATAACATCAACGTAAGGGGCGATCTCGCGGTTTACCCTCCCGGCTTTTTCGCTCCCGCCGTTATGATCCCACAGCGAGGGACGGTAGTTAAGATCGTATGAGACGATCGTGTTGTACTTTTTTGCCGTCCTGACAGCCTCGATCACGGTTTCCGATGATTGCTCGGAAAGAGCCGCGTATATACCTCCCGTGTGAAACCATCTCACACCGAGCGTTCCGAATATATATTCAAAGTCAAAATCATCGGACGTTGCTTTCGATATCGCCGTGTTTGCCCTGTCGGAACACGCAAGCGCACCGCGTATTCCAAAACCTCTTTCCGCAAAATACAAACCGTTCCTGCATTCTTTTCCGATACCGTCGGTCTTCATCCATTTAACAAGAGACGTATCCACTCCGCCCTGGAGTATGAGATCCTCCATGAGTCTTCCCATCTCGTTATCCGCAAAGGCCGTCATAACCGCCGTCTTTTGACCGAAGCAACGTCTCAGGCCTCTCATGACGTTATACTCGCCGCCGCCTTCCCAGACCTTGAAATTTCTCGCTGTCCTGATCCTTCCTTCGCCCGGATCGAGACGAAGCATGACTTCTCCGAGACTTACGGCGTCAAATGAACATTCGTCTTTTGATCTGATGTTAAGTTCCATGATCATATCCTCCCGGTATCACATTGATTAACGTATTTTTTAAGTGTTTTTCTTACTGCCCCTTTTCCCGCGATAAGCTCTGTAAGATACTGTGTCACTCTGTCCGCAATGCCCGCTTCATATAGGTCGACTCCGAAAAGTGACGCATCGCAAAGAAGCGGTTTGATATCGCAAAGGGCCTCTTTGTCGCCTCCGAGTCTTATGTTCTTAACATAACCGCATACCTTGTCAAGGAGCGGATCGGGACTTGGTTCAAACTCCTCTCCGTTATCGTCGACAGCCATAAGATATCTGATCCATCCCGCAAAAACAAGCGGTATCATTTTCAGATCATCCGTGTTCTTCCCGAGTTCCATATAATTCTTTATTGTCTGTCCGAACCTGATCGGAAGCTTTTGAGAAGTATCGGTTGCTATCCTCTGCGGAGTATCCGGCATGAACGGATTCGGGATCCGTTCCCTTATCACCGTGTCGATGAACTCTCTCGGATCTATCACCTTGGGATCCGTTACGACCGGAAGTCCCTCCTCATATCCGATCCTTATGACAAGCCGATTAAGATCATCGTCTTTCATCTCGTCGGATATCTTAGTATATCCGAGCAGACATCCGAACACCGCAAGACTTGTATGAAGCGGATTGAGGCATGTGCATACTTTCATCCTCTCAACCCGATCGACGGTATCCCTGTCCGTAAAGATAAATCCGGCCTTCTCAAGCGGCGGTCTCCCTGCGGGAAAATCGTCCTCAATGACCATGTATTCGCTTTCCTCGGCATTGACAAACGGCGCTGTGAACGTATCCTTCGAAGTTCTGATACAACCCGCGTTTTCCATACCGTCATCCGCAAGTATTCGCCGAACGTCCTCGTCCGGTCTCGGGGTTATTTTATCTATCATGCTCCACGGAAAGCTTACTTTTTCCTCATCGATAAGATACTCGCAAAATCCCTTATTGTATCGTCCCGACTCTTCACCGTCTCGCGCAAAGCGCAAGATACTCTCCTTCAGTATGTCTCCGTTGTGCGAACAGTTGTCGGTCGAAACAAGAGCTATGGGATATGCCCCCGCCAGATACCGCTCATACATAAGATCGGCGACCTTCTTGCCGAAGTGCACATATCCTTTTTCCGTTATCGTAAATGTCGCCATCTTAAGCGACGGGGCACGGAATATCTCTCTGATCTTTTCGATCTCTTCTTCGTTTGACTCATCCAGAATACATGACTGCCCTACAGAGCCGATCACTTCCTTAACAACGCTTCCGTCAGACCGCAGTGTCACAAGTATCGACAGATCATCATACGGGCGGTATATCCTGTCGATTATCTCGGTGTCATAGCCTTCGACGACAGCGATCCCTCCGGTCATATCTCCGGTGCTTAAAAGCTTTTGCGCCGCAGCCGCGTGGAACGCACGGAATATATTACCGGCTCCGAAATGAACCCATTCCGGGTGCGCGATCGTCTCTTCTCTCATTTTGTTTCTGTCATACCCTGGAATGATATAGCCTTTTGCTTCCCACTGCCCTGCATTACGGATCCCTTCATCCGACAGTATCATATTTATCTCCTCTTTGCGTTCTTATCGATCGCTTCCCACAGTCCGTTAAGATAAGCGGCACCGAGAGCCCGGTCGTAAAGTCCGTATCCCGGCATGGCGGTCTCGTTCCAGATCATCCTTCCGTGATCGGGACGGATCGGACCGTCAAATCCCGTTTCATAAAGCGCCTTCATTATCTCATACATATCGAAACTTCCGTCGGCCGACAGATGTGCCGACTCCTCAAAGTCTGTTTCCGAATTAAACCGCAGATTCCTGACATGCGCAAAATGTATCCGTCCTTTAAGGGATCTGATCATATCCGGAAGGTCGTTTTTAAGACTTGTTCCGTACGATCCCGAACAGAAAGTCACACCGTTGTGAACGTCATCTACCATGTTCATCATACGAAGGATGTTCTCTTTGTTCGTTATTATCCTCGGGAGATCAAAAACACTCCACGCCGGGTCATCCGGATGGATCGCCATCTTAATGTCGTAGCGGTTGCATACAGGCATGATCCTCTCAAGAAATATCTTGAGATTATCAAAGAGCTTCTCGGCGTCTACTCCCTTATACAGTTCAAACAGTTCCCTCACGTGCTCCATCCTCTCGGGCTCCCACCCGGGCATTACGGAGCCGTTCGTATCGTTTGCGATGGATGAGAACATATTCTCCGGATCAAGTTTATCGACCGCTTCCTGTGTGTATGCAAGAACGGTCGAACCGTCTGCCCTCACCCGGGCCAGTTCGGTCCTTGTCCAGTCAAACACGGGCATAAAATTGTAACAGACCAGATGTATGTCCTCTTCACCGAGATTCTTGAGAGTCTCGATGTAGTTATCGATATACATGTCCCGTTCATCCGTTCCGGCCTTGATCGCCTCATGAACGTTAACGCTCTCGATACCTGAAATATGAAGTCCAGAAGAAGCGACCTCCTCTTTGAGCGCATGTATTCTCTCCCGGGGCCAAACTTCGCCGGGAGCCGTGTCGTAAAGCGTCGTTATCACTCCCGTCACTCCGGGAATCTGTCTTATCTGCCACAGCTTAACGGTGTCGTGACCTGTCCCGTACCATCTGAGCGTCATTTCCATTTTGCGGATCTCCTTTTACACCTTTTCAAGATCAAAGCCGAAGTAATCAACGGCGTTGTTGTAGCATATACCTTTTATGATGTTACCGAGGCTCTTTTCGTCATACGGATACATTCCGTCCTCTATCCACCGCCCGATCATACGGCAAAGGATTCGCCTGAAATAATCGTGTCGGACATATGACAGAAACGATCTCGAATCCGTGAGCATCCCGATAAAGTTTCCGAATACCGACTGACTCGCAAGCGACTTCATCTGACCGGTTATTCCCGTAAGATTGTCATTAAACCACCATGCGCACCCGTGCTGGATCTTCGACCTGATACCTTCATCGGCAAAACACCCTATGATCGATCCTATTATCCGGTCGTCGTTAGGATTAAGTGAGTAAATGATCGTCTTCGGAAGATCATCAGATGAATCAAGATCATTTAACAGATCGATCAGTCCTCCCGAAAAGGCACCGCCTGCGATACAGTCAAATCCGCTGTCGGGTCCGAGACGCGCGAACATGTTGTCGTTGACGTTTCGGCGTACACCGTAATGAATCTGCATGACCCATCCGCGGTTTTTATAAAGACCCGCCAAAAACCTCATCATATATGTTCTGTATTGGGAAGCCTGCAACCCGTCGGGAGCCTGACCGGCAAGAGCATTTTTGAATATCTCTTCCGTCTCTTTTTCTCCGACCTGATCGAATGAAACCGTTTCCATGGCATGATCGCTGACAACACATCCGTGATCGGCAAAATATCCGATCCTCTTTTCTATCGCCTCTTTCAGCGATGTCAGGCCGACGATATCGACTCCCGACGAATCCGACAGTTTCCGGATATACTCGCGAAAATCACCCTTCTCGATCCCGTTTATCCTGTCGGGGCGAAATGCGGGAAGAACCTTAACGTCAAATCCTTTGTCCGCCGAAATTCGCTCATGCCACTCGAGCGTATCCGCCGGATCATCCGTTGTGCAGATGAGCCGGACATTCGATCTTCGTATGATATCCCGGACGCTGAGCGTACCCGAAGTTAGTACTTCATTGCAATGATCCCACACCCGTCCGGCAGTATCTTCGTTTAGAAACCCTTCATAACCGAAGTAATACTTAAGCTCCATATGCGACCAATGATAGAGCGGATTACCGATAAGCTTCGGAAGAGTCTTCGCCCATGCGGTAAACTTATCTTTGTCGGATGCATCGCCGGTAATGTATTTTTCCGGGATACCGTCCGTTCGCATCTGTCGCCATTTGTAGTGATCACCCTCAAGCCACATCTGCGCGATATTGTCATACCTTCTGTCCTCGAATATCTCTTTCGGGTCGATATGGCAGTGGTAATCCAGTACCGGGATGATCCCGATATCGGCATATTTTGAATAAAGCTTTTGAGCTGCCGGAGTATCCAGCAGAAAATCGCTTCCGCAGAAATCTTTCAAATCGTCACTCCTTATCATTCATAAACACTTCATATGCCGGCTTCGGCTCAAGGTCCTTGTCGTAAAGCAGCGGGTGTTGTCCGCTGAGCCATGTGTAGCGGTCTGATACTCCCCAGAACGACATTCCCCGAAGATTTACACCTTCCGAATGAAGTTTTCGAAGTACATCATATATCTTTTGATAATACTGTGCCTGGCGGTTATACTCTTTTTCCAGTCCCTCTTCCGTTCCGTTATAGAACATGCTGTGTTTGACATCAAGCTCTGTAAGCATGACTTTACCGGCAACATCGGCGTACTGTCTTACCGCGCTCTCTATCGTCTCGGATGTCGGAGCGTTTACGCTGTAGTGTCCCTGCATGCCGAATCCGTCAATTCTCGTTCCTCCGGCGCTCTTAACATCCTGTATGAGCGCGATTATCCCTTTCTGCTTCTTCGGATCGCACTCATTGTAGTCATTATAATACAGATCAAGCCCGGCGGGGGCATACTTATTCGCAAATCGATATGCGTTTATTATGTATTCTTCACTCCCGTAAACATTCCACCAACCCGACTGCTCAGTCCTGTATCCTCCCGTGCGATCGCTCACGGCTTCGTTAACGACATCCCACGCGTAGAAGAGATCGGCATATCTGCTTCCCGTGCCGGTATAATACTCAAGTATCGATCCGATATACCACTCCAGACGCCTGTCCATCTCCTCCTTTGACACATAGTCCTTATCCGGATCGTAGCCGACCCTGAAAAACCATTCCGGTGTCTGCGAATGCCATACGAGAACATGACCTCTGACCTTAACACTCTTATCGGGATGAACTTCGTTCCACTCGAGTATCTTATCAAGCATCGTATCGGCATCCGAGTGATCTATCTTGGGGACACTGATCAAAGTCCCGTTAAGTTCTTCTTCGTGAATGCTTCCGTCTGCGGGCCGGTTGTTGTGACGTCCGAACATTGACTCCGGTTTCAGTTCATTCTCAAGCGTTACCGCATTGAAATTTGTCATTGCCAGATCAAACAGTTCTTTGTCATTGATACTCTTGCTGTTCAGGCAGCAACCGAAGATGGCATCTTCTCCAAGTCCTTCCGATGAGGTTACGGCATCCCGGAGGGGTGTTATATTCCGGGGTTCCTGAACTTCTCCCGGCTCAGCGACCGGAGTGACGCTGGCGGAGACGTTTTCGGGAACATTCTCCGTAACGCTGACCCGCACGCATCCGCTTAAAGAAAAAATCAAAGCAAGCATCGTTACGATGCCTGCCGTTGTCATCATCCGTTTTCTCATTTTTCGATCCCTCTTTCTTATTACCGGATCCTGTATCTGCCGCTAAGCATCATAAACGCAAACATATAGAGGCAGTTGTCATAGTATCTTCTGCTACCTTCCCGAAGCGGTGTATCCCAGAACAGTCTTATCGCCGACAAAGCATTTTCATATGCCTTCCCGTCGGTATCGTTTACAAGCATTGCGGCTGTCGCATTACTTGCGATAACGGCAACGGGGTGAAGTGCATCCTCTTCTCTGACCGTCCCGTCACAATCAAGCACTTTGCTCCAGCGCGACGTTCCTACAGTGTCAAACATATGGTTTAGGAATCTTGCCCCTTCCTCTTCCTGCCAGGGATCCTTCGCAAACCAGATATGGTCCAGCGCTATGTTCATTATCGTCCTGTACGCATCCGAATAATACCAGTCGTGCTTACCCCATATCTCGGAACCTTTTTCATATGGCGTACCGTCATAATACGAGTACTCCGCGCAAAGGCCGCTGACCTTATGGCATGCATCGTGAAGAAATCTTCGACTCGCCGATGCCGCCTCGGCATAAAATGTCCTGTCTTCGGGATATGCCCACTCGGAAAACAGTTCATAAAAATGGGGTAAGTGATATGAAGGGTCGGTAAAGTCGACTTCCGTGATAAAGCGGATCAGGTGATTTTCGCGGTCGAACATACCGCGGCCTATCGTACCGTCGCCTTCCCTTATCATGTCATGAAGAAGATCTCGGGCCTCGCGTCCGTAATCGAATATGCCTTCTCCGTCGCCCCAGCGGTGTGATGCGAAGAGAAGCGCAAGAGCAAAATATTCCTCACCGTCGGGTGCGGGACCGTCTGCGTTTTTGCTGCCGTCAAGACTGTTGGACCAGCAGAAGAATCCTCGGTTTCGCCCTTCGGTAAGATACATATTTGTCCTTGCCCATTTCCAGATGCGGTCGAACTCTTCCTTGCGGTCGAGCTGGACACACATCATCATACCGTAGGACATTCCTTCGGTCCTTGCATCAATATTGCCGGTGTCGACAATATAGCCCATATCGTCACCGGCAGTATGATATATTCTCTCTTCTTCCGAACCGTAAAACATAGTGTCGAAGATCTGCGAAAGCCGTTCTTCGGTCTCCTTTTCGGAGTAACCCGCGCGTTCGAAGAAGTTTATGTATATTCCGTTAAGACTTGATGCTGTGATCCCCACTTTACTCACTCTTTAACGCCGCCGATCGTAAGACCGGTAACGAAATATCTCTGAAGGAACGGGTACAGGCACACGATCGGGAGCATCGTTACGACGGTCGTTGCCGCACGTATCGTGATCGGAGTGATCGTTGCAGCACCGTTCTTGGCATTCTCGGCACTTCCGCTCTGCTGCATGACAGATGACAGAAGCTTCATCAGTTCGTACTGAAGCGTTGTATATTCGGTCTTCATACGGTTATAGAGCATTGCATCGAACCATGAGTTCCACTGCCATACCGCTATGAACAGTGCAATGGTCGCATACATGGGTTTACAAAGCGGTGATATTATCTGGGAAAATATCGTCCAGTATCCCGCACCGTCAAGCTGAGCCGACTCCTCAAGGCTCTCGGGAATGCCTTCCATATATGTTCTCATAACGAGCATATTGAATGCACTGATCATTCCGGGTATCCAGTATACGTGGAATGTTCCCGTAAGTCCTAAGTTCTTGTACAGGAGGAATACCGGGATCAGTCCGCCGTTAACGTACATCGTGATAACCCAGAAAAGCGACAGTCCCGATTTGAACAGGAATCTCTTACGGCTGACAACAAACGCCAGAAGCGCATTCGCGATAAGCGATGTTACAGTTGCAAGAACCGTCCTTCCGACCGTGACCCTTGCTCCTACCCATATGTTCTGCATGGCCATAACCGTCTTGTAGTTCTTCATCGAGAACTTTCTGGGCCACAGATATATTCCTCCGCGGACGGCATCTATACCGTCGTTGAAAGACAGTACGACCGTGTTTACAACGGGATAAAGGGTAATTATGACAAATGCCAGAAGAAACACGAATACGATAACCGAAAATACCTTGTCGCCAAGAGTGCTTCTGACTTTGTAATGGTGTTTTGCATTCTCGTTCATTTTCTACCCTCCTTCCCTAGAATAATCTCTGCTCGCCATACTTCTTCGATATGGCATTGGCAATCACTATGAGCAGTATGGAAACGGCACTCTTAAAGAGACCTGCGGCTGTACCGAGCGAATAGTCGTTCTGGGAAATACCCCATTTGAGGACATAGATATCGATCGTCTGTGATACAGACTGGACCAGTCCGTTTCCGAGAAGGTACTGAACTTCGAATCCGGCATTTAATACGTTACCTACATTCATGAGCAGAAGTATCATAAATGTGGGCTTGATGCCGGGAAGAGTTATATATCTGATCTTCTGTAATCTGTCAGCGCCGTCGATCGATGCTGCCTCATACAGGCAGGGATCTATCGCGGTAATGGCGGCGAGATAGATTATCGCATTCCATCCTGTCTCTTTCCAGCAGTGCGCAAACGCGACTATACCCCAGAAGTATTTCGGATGTGCGAAGAAGTTGATAGCCTGATTAACAAGACCAAATTTCAATAACAGATCGTTCACGATACCCGATGCCGACAATGCGGTATGAAGTATACCGGTAACAACGATCCACGAAAGGAAATGCGGAAGATAAGAGATCGTCTGAATGGGCTTCTTCAGCCATATCTTTCTGACCTCATTGAGAATTACGGCAAACAAAACCGCCATAACGGTAGTCGTAATGAGATTGAGAAGTCCCATTGCGAACGTGTTTCTGATCGCCTTTAAGAATACATCGTCTTCGAACAGAAACTTAAACTTGTCAAGCCCGACAAACTTGGAACCGATAAGTCCTTTCTTGGGCTTGTAATTCTGAAATGCCATGATCCATCCCGTCAGGGGCCAGTAATAGAATATTATTCCATATACGACCATAAAGAAGGAAACTATCATGAGAAAGCTCTGTCTCTTCATCTCCTTCATGCTTACCGGGATCTTTTTGTGTTCCGTTTTTACTCGGGCCATAATGTAACTCCTGTGTTTTTTTTAAAATAAGGCAGCAACTGTTGTTGCCGGTTGCTGCCTTATTTATGTGTTTTCAGGGACGCTCGGCCATTAAAATCGCTACGCGACAGGCCTCGCGGTGCAGGAAGGTTCCTCCCGTAAACGGGCCCCTCCTACCGGCATTATTTAAATCCGTCGAGGATAGCCTGCATCTCGGAGATGAAGTCGCCGGGCTTGCATGCCTCGTATGCTGCCATGTATTCGCCCCAACCCTTGTCGAAGTCTTTAGCCATGACAACCTTCGGAAGCCACTCGTGCTTGCACTCGCCCATCTTCGCCCATGCAACACCACCGGGTGTCTCTGTTGTGAAGTTGTTTGAGAATGAGTACATCGGGAACCAAGGTCCGTTTGTCTCCTGAACGGAGCCGATGAACTGAGGATATGTTGTATGTCCGTAAGCATCAAAGCACTTCTTAAGAGGCTCAGCCATGTCGCTCATGAATTCTGAAGGCTGTTCTTCGGGCTTGTTGGCGTTCTTGCCGTCATCGCTCGTTCCATGCCACTGAGGGAAGTATGAGTACTGGCACCTGTGCTTAGCCTGGTATGATGTATCAGCCCAGTTCTGTCTCTGCTCGGGTGTACGATAGTAGAGGCCGTTCTCGTCAACGTTGTAGTCAACATCCTTAACGCCCCACCATCTGAGATCATGAAGCTCCTGATCCATAGCGCAGTCTACGAGGAACTTGAACGCTCTGTCGGGATCTTCACAGTCAGTTGTGATAGCGATACCTGAAGCCTGGTTAACTGTGTCATCATATGTATGCCATCTGTTCTCCATGCCTTCCTTTGTTGTAAGGCCGAGAGGAACATAGTTGCAACCCTTCAGATCAAGACCTGACTGCTTGAAGGAATCGTTAACCGTGTAAGCGAAATCCCACCACTGGTCAACCATACCGAGAACGCGGCCGGTTGAAAGCTTAGCGATGTATTCGTCATATGTCTGTGTGAATGATTCGGGATCTACGAAGCCCTTGTTGTACTCTTCGTTGAGCTTCTTGAAGTACTGGATCGTATCTTCGCTCGTGTTGTAATCCTTGATCGTCATGTCAGTCTTGTCAACGATAACGGAACCGTCATTGGGATAACCTGCAAGGAACTGTCCTGCATTCTCAAGACAGAAATATCTCCAGTCTTCGCAGAGGATCGTGTAAGCGATGTTCTCTGTACCGTCTTCCATCTTGGGATTCTCAGCGATATACTTCTCAAGAAGATCGAAGTACTGATCCATTGTATGGATCTCCGGATATCCTGCCCACTCAAGAACGCGGACCTGGATCCAGAATGCTTCGTCGTTATGAGTTGTCTGCTTGGTCTCACCCTTTGTGTTACCGAAAGGATTGATCCAGTAGATGTGGCCGTCAGGCTGACGGAACTTGTCCCACTCTTCGGGGGTGAACCATTTCTCCTTGAACTCGGGATACTTGTCAATGTACTCGTCAAGTGCTACGAGTGCATCAGCATCAACAAGAAGACTCATTTCATCGGAATCGATGAAGTCGGGATACTCACCGCCTGCGATAAGTGTACCCGTTGCTTCGGAAGCTGTCTGGCCCGTAAGCCATGTTTCCTTAACCTTTACGCCCCACTTGTCAGCGATCATCTGAGCGATCTCGTTGTCGTCATTGATCTCAGAACCGGGCATTGTGATGAACATCGTGAAGTTGGCAACATCACCTGATGCTTCTCCGCCTTCATCGGCGCCATCGCCTGCATCTTCGACAGCAGCACCACCGGCATCAGCTGCAGGAGCAGCACCGCCGTCAGCGGATCCGCCACAGCCGGCAAGCATTGATGCAACAACGCCCGCTGTCATTAAAAGAGCTACGATCTTTTTTTTCATATTGACCTCCCTTTAGGAAAATATAATAAAAAAACTACACATCCATTATATTTTCCGAAGGCCGGTCATAACACCCGACAAATTTCAGAATAACACCCGATAAATTTCAGGTATTCATTTTTCTGTATTTTGAAGGGGTACATCCGTTCGATTCTATGAACTTTTTGAGGAAGTAGTCACTGTCCTTATATCCCACGTTTTCGGCAATCTCGGCTATCCTCATATCGGTGGATCGAAGCATCTCCTTGGCTCTTTCGATCCTGTATGCGGTCAGATAATCCTTGAACGACTGACCGTATTTCTTCTGGAACATCTGCCCCAGATATGAACTGTTTACGAAGTATTTCTTCCCGAGATCCCTAAGCGTTATGTTATCCGCATAGTTTTCCCGCACTTCTTTTTCTATCTCAAGCAATACTCCGCCGGACACGTTTTTGCGAAGCTGGGAGAGATACCTTGCGTAATCGCAGCAAAAGCTCGCCATATGCACATTGCTTCCGCGAAGTATACCCTCCTCGGACGAGTGCTCGGCAATAAAGCGCAGTATCTCCTCCTGGTTTAAGTCCGCATCGAGTTCGGATGCCATATGTATGAGCGTAAACAACAGATAATTGATATTAAGCCTTCTCGTTTCGGCACCTTCGTTTTTGTTCAGTTCGGTATAGAATGCATCGACTGTTGTGCGTATTGCTGCCGAATCATCCTGAGATATTGCCTTTACGAGCGAGTCGGTTATATCCTTGTGTATCACGACCGAAGTCGTATCATACGAGGCTTCATCGTCGTAACAGTATATATTCTTCCGGCTTCTGAACGCCTCAAGCGATTTGAGCATGCATGCCGAAGTATACGATCTTGACACCTGGTCGATCCTTGATACGCTCTTTCCGACAAACACATTCGTGTTGTATCCGGTCTCGTTTATGATATGATCCCTGAGCCCTTCGAGAAAATCGTTGAATCCGATTTCTCTCTTGGATGCGAAGTAATCGCAGTATATCAGACCGATGTCATAACTCTTCTCGTCATGCGACACATCAAATATGCAGTGATCGCGCTCATCTCCGAGATAATCCCTGACAGCTGCATAGACCTTCCTCTGCCTGGCGCGCATCTCACCTTCCTCAAGTTCTTCGGCCGTATCCGCAAAATCCGACATCTCTATATCCGCATATCTGATCTCGTCGGAAAGATGAAGATGGTCGCGCACATATGTAACGTTTGCATCATCGAACTTGGCAAACAGAAGTGCCATAAGGTTTCTCGCAAGATACGCCTGCTGCATCGACTGTCTCGACTCTTTCTCCTCGTCCCTCTCGTCCGATTTTTGGGCGATCTTTCTGAGAACACTTAAAAGCTCCGTCTTCTCAACCGGCTTTAACATGTATTCCATGCAGTCATATCGAAGCGCGGTCTGTATGTACGAGAAGTCCTTGAATCCGGTAAGGATGATAAAAAAGGCGTCGCTTATCTTCTCCTCCCTTATCCTGTGCAAAAGCTCGATACCTGTCATCTCCGGCATTTTGATATCGGCCAGAATGACATCGACTTCGCATTCTTTTAAATATTCGTATGCCTCAAGACCGTTCGCACATGAACGTACGACCTCGAACCCTTCCGAGTTCCAGTCGACCACGGCCTTAAGCCCCTGAAGTATGAACGGTTCGTCGTCAACAAGTAATACTTTTCTCATTCACATATTCCTTCGGTATAATAACTGTTATCGTAGTTCCGATGCCTTCCTCCGACTCGAGAAGGAACTTAACGTTTCCGTCGGTCGCGATCTTAAGGCGAAGCGATGCATTTACGACACCTATCCTGCCCTTCTGTTTCAGATCTTCTATCGATGCATTCTCCATCTTGCGTCGGAGCAGATCCATCTCTTCGTCACCTATTCCTTCACCCGTATCCTCGATCTCGATATAAAGGTCTCCGTCTTTCCTGTATACCCTGACAAATATCCATCCGGGACTCGATTTGCCCTCTATCCCGTGAACGCACGAATTCTCCACGAACGTTACTATAGTAAGTCTCGGTATCAGTATCCTCCTGCAGTCTTCGCTGATATCCATCTCATACGACAGACGGTCACCGAACCTGTACTGCTGGAGCTTTAAATATGCGTCGACGAAGTCCATCTCGTTTTCAATCGTTATATGGTCTTCATTCCAGTCCGCATTCTTACGCTCCATCACGGCAAGCTTTTCGACCATCTCCGCGGTCTCGTTCTCGCCGCGTATCACGCTGTGCATCCTTATGCTCTCAAGCGCATTGAACAAAAAATGAGGATTGATCTGCGAATGCAGTGCCAGAAGTTCCGCCTGCTGCCTGGCTATATCCATCTCCTGCTCCTTGAGCCGGCCGAGCTGGACGGTCTGTGTGAGTTTTGCAAAGAATATGGGAAAGATCGCATTGACGACGAGCATTGTCAAAAACAGCGGCCAGTTTCTCCTGATCGTATCAAGTCCCGATCCCGGATCTTCAAACACGTTGATCGTAAACTCATTTCCCGCATATGCATAATTCCTGGAAAAACCTATCTTCCTCTTCAGATCCCCGACCTTGTCGAAATCCTCGAACACGTTGTTGTTACCTTCAGTGAACACATACGCATTATCCCCGTCGGCTATATACCCGTCCGTTCCGGCCAATGCGGACTCCATGTTGCGGGCCAGCACCGCATAGTCCATTGCGACTATGCATATCTTCTTGTATTTTCCCCTCGGAAAATAGTTCATGCGTCTTATGAACTGGAATCTTCTTCGCGGTTTTGAAATGGGGCTCGTATCCCTGTCATAATAAAACATGACCCCCGTCTCTCTTCCTGACTTCGAGAACTCCTTGTACCATTCGTATTCACTCACCCTGTTCAGATTGTATATTCCGCCGCCGTTTACTATCGTCGGATTGTCGGTATATATCTCGAGCGATGAATTGTTTATTGAACACAGTGCCTTAAGGAACTTGTTGTTGGTAACCCTGTTGTATGCTTCGAAGTATTCAAGATCGTCCGGATAGTCGGTCTCAAGAAACTCCTCGAACTCATCGTTCTTTGTAACGTTCATGACGATATTCGACGCATCGTCAAGAATACCCGCAAACTGATATGCGATGTTTTCGGCCGATTTCTCATACGAATACTGCCGGTCACTCCTTCCCGAATTGATCAGGAGTGCAAAGAATATCGTATCGGTAACGAGAAGCGGCAGAATTATGCACAGTAAATACAGCACGGCCATATTCTTCGGCCATGCTGCAGGTCTGTTCTTTCTGTTTGCGATCCATTCCTTTAATCTGTTCATCTGTGCCTGTTCAGAGCGAGGCGATAACGTCCGCTATTTTCTCTCCTATCGGCTCTTTGCGCTGCGGATGAAGGTCATTTAGTTCTCCCGTACCGTACGATCTGATAAGGAAAAATCCCGGAATTCTTTTACATTCCTCCTGCGCGGCCATAAGGCCTCTCCATGCCTTACCGCAGTCATATGACACCTCTTCCATCCTTGCATCGAATTCGGGAAGCTGGACACATACATAAGGCAGATCTTCTCCCCACATATCGCGAAGCTGTTTAACAAAACGTTCGGTAAGTTTCGGATATTCGTGATTGTTCTGACAGTTCGATTCTCCCTGATAATACGCGAACGCTTTTACCGAAAGGCCGGAAAGCGGCGCCGTCATCCCGTTATAAAGTGCGGTCGGCTTCCAGTTCACGAATACCGTATCCCTGCTCGGCTCACACTTATTTCCTTCAAGATACTTCCAGACTCCTCCGAGATATTCGATGTATTCGGCTCCTTCAAGCCTTTCGTTGAAGCCGTCCGTGATTCGCGTAAGATCATCTCCGTATACAACTCCGTATATCTTTCCCGGAGTTATGCGGCCGAATCCCTTCTCTATCCCGACTCTGAGAACGATCGTATTGTCGCCCTTTTTGATCAGTCCCTCCGGGATCGGGTATCTTCTCGGCGGATATGTGTATTCGGTCATACCGATAAATGTTCCGTTTATATAACAACTGTCGAAATCCACAAGCGTCCCGAACCATAACAAAGCACTCTTTCCGACATATTCATCGGGAACGGTAAAAGTCCTGGCGATCCATACGCTTCCGATATAACCTCCGAGCTCGGTATCCGAAAAGAACGCAGGGAAAACTATCTCCCGTCCCTTTTCGAGTATTTCTCTTCCGTCCTCGTATTTTCCGATGCCCTTATCGCCCCGATCGAGCGCCTCGTGCCATTCGTTTGCATTCTTCTCGTTGCTCCCAAGTATACTCAGTCTGTATCCGTCATCGGAGAACTTATGCGCCTCGGAAAGTGCATTGTCAAACCCCTCCAAAGAATCCTCACTCATAAACGCCTCTATCGGCGCACCGCCAAGCGTCAGATCAATAAGACCGACCGCAACGCCGGTTTGGGCCCGAAGGTGCTTTGCCGTAAAATATCCGACTGCGGAATATGCATCTATCGTATCCTTCGTAAACTTCTTCCACTCTCCTGTTTCCACATCGCGAATACTCTTTCCGAACACACCGTTTTCGATAACCTTGAAAGTGCGAATAAGACCGTCATCCGGCGAATCCCACTCATGCGGATACGTCTCCCTGACGCGCTCCATCGGAAATTCCATATTTGACTGTCCGCCGATCACGACAACATCACCTGTCATGATATCATCGCTTTTTACCGCATCGCCCGCCTCGTCGGTTGCGGACAGGGTATACGGGCCTCCCGCTTCCATTGCGGGAAAGATCGCATCAAATCTTCCGGTTTCATCGGCGATGCAATCTACCGTCTTATCCGCAAGTTTAACCGTAACCTTCTTATCAGGTGTTCCCCACCCCCACACATGAATCTCTTTGTTTCTCTGAAGTATTGCCCCGTCGGCAAATACTCTTGCAAATGTGATATCAGACATATCCTTCTCCTTAATCATTTAACACTGCCATGTGACCGTTCACGAGTGAAAACTCTCGCCGGGTCCCGTGTACGAGTACGGAAGGCTGACCGCCTCGGGTGTTATCACTATCTTTTCAAGAACGAATCCGGGAGACAATGCGCTTATCGTTATCTCATTCATTCCCTTTTTCAGATCGAGTACGGTATCCTTTAAGCGCATATTGTCAAGAACTCCCCGCTCCCACGGCCCGTTTCCGTCAGTAACCTCAAACCCTTCCGGTATCATGTTGACCTCGATGCTCTTTTCCCCGTTTGCCGCGATACCGAAGATGATCCTTCCATCGTTACGGATCGGATTCGCCGGTGTCGTATATACCCTTACATTGTATCGTCCCTCATCCTTCAGAAGCACATTGTATGTAACGGCAGGTGCATTCTGCGCGGTAAAGAAGACATCCTGCGGATATGCCTTTACAGCGGCATCACACGGTCCGAGTCCTTCAACGGTCTCAAAGCTTCCTGACTGCGAATCGCTCTTTTTCGCATAATCAACCGCCGCGATCGAAATATATCTTGTGTGTTCTATCCTGTCGTTACCGCAGAACAGGAATGTGTTTGCCGGAAGCTGCTCGGTATCCTTCGGATTATATACCGGAACATCGATGTTTATGGTACCGCCTTCGTATTTGATCGTTACCTTTCCGACGGCATATTCCTCGCCGTTCATCTTCATCCTGTCCGCAAATATGAATATCCTTCGCTTATTGCCGCATTTGACGCTCTTGCCGGGCTCTATGATATCAAGGAACTCATCCTGTGTGGTTATGTCGTATGATACTTTTTCCTCCGATGCCGTGGACAGTTCTATCGATCCTCCGCAAACGAGCGGATCAAGGGCCGATGTGAGTGTGATGGTCCTGCCCGACCAGAAGCCACCCTCCGTATGCTCTCCGGTATCGGGAATAAGAGCTATAAGACGCGGTTTGTCCGCAGGCTCTATCGTATGGATGATAGGATTGCGACACTCCTCCTCGCACCAGTGCGTAAAACCGATATGTTCCGACAGGCCCATTCCGTACCATTTTCCTTTGCCTATCGAATGAAGTTTTTCGACAAGCTTTTTGTCACACTTCAGGCATTCACGTATCTCCTTCGCTATGCTGTTGCATACTGTGGAACCTATAAGCGCATAGGCGTGATTTTGGCTCGTAAGAGCCCACATCTTTTGTATGTTGAGCGCGCCGATAAGCGGCACATATACGATCTCGTAAAACGCGGATGCCGTATCGTTCGGCATTGCCTTGTACATACTCTGTGCAAGATCCATAAGCCTTCCGCACTCTTTTATGATGCGTTCACTCTCTCCGTACGCAAAAGGCGCGTAAACACTGTCGTTTACAGCCTCCGTGCGTCGCATTGACGTGATCTTCGTATAACCTGTAAGCAGCGTTTCGATATCGGCCTTTTCCTCATCCGAAAGTGCTGCAAAGTTTGATGCGACAAATTCCTTCGTAAAGTTTGCTGCACTGTTTTTGTCGGAAGTTCCCCTGTGCTCGAAGTCGTATGCCAGTTCCATAAAGAACGACAGCGGATATTCGTGTGTGAATATGTCTCCGACATTTACTATCCATGCCTCACGGATGCCGTGATCGTACGCCGTTGTCATCTCTTCCCATATCTTGGGCAGATAGTTCGTATTAAACCATTCGTATGAAACCGGAAGACCGTGATAATCCATATGATAATACAGGCCCCAGCCACCGTTTCTGTCCCTCATTTCCTCGGAAGGTACCGTACGGAGATTGCCGTAGTTGTCGTCGGAAAGCATGACCGTCACGCCGTCAAGCTCGGGATCCTTGAATATACCGGGATTATCGTCATCCCCGTAGAAGAACTTCTCAACCTCTTTATATACAACAAAGAGCCTCGGAATGTCCCTGATATCCTTCCCGACTCCTTCGGCGATAAGAGCGTTCTGTGTCTTGATCACATCTCTCAAAAGTTCTATGTTGTCGGCCGTTGATCCTTCCTTGCATATAGCCGTATCCGCTTCGCCGCGCATCCCCACCGTATAGATGTTCTCGAATGCACTGCGCTTTGCTATGCCGTCCCTCCAGAACCTGATTATGCCTTCTCTGTTCTTTGTAAAATCCCATGCATCGCCGTATTCGGACTCAGGTCCGCGTACATGCGAGTACTCCTCTCCCTGCCGCATACACGGCTCATGATGAGAGGTTCCCATTATTACCCCAAGTTCGTCGGCAAGTTCGGCACTAGCAAGGCCCGGTCCGTCCTCCGAAAAAACGGAACTCCACATCGCAGGCCACAGGTAATTTCCCTTCAGACGAAGGAGCAGTTCGAATACTTTCTCGTAAACCTTGACACTGAAACCGCCGTAATTCTTCCCGCAGAAGTTCCCGAATGCAGGCCACTCATCGTTTATGAAGAATCCTCTGTATCTTACGGACGGGGTCTTGGATATGACAGTATCATCTTTTGTAAATGTAAGTTCGGATATCTGAGCGGGACTTATATCAAGCCAGCCCGGAAGAGGTGATACGCCGATCATCTCGGACAGCTTGAACAGGCCGTATATCGTTCCTCTCTTGTCGCTTCCCGCAATGACTATCGCCGACTCAAACGTAAAGCCTTCAAACTCCAGATCATCGATAACGCTGAAGGAATACACTTCGCTCTCTCCCGCGATATCAAATAGGTTGATCGCACCCGCGGCCGCAAGACCGTCAAGGATCCGGCTGCATCCGACAGTCCCGAAGAACACGGGATATTCAAAGAATCCCGCGGTATCGCGAAAATCATTGTATTCGATACCTATAGGCTTGGCACCGAATACCTTCTCCATGTCCTCGCGGACTTTGCCCGCAATCTTACGAACGCCGGAAAATGCGCACTCCTCATATATGAATACTATCTGATTCTCTCTTATGTTCTTGTTTGAAATATTAAATCCCATGACATGTCCTCTTTTATCGACTTGCGCCGGCGATAGGAATTATTATATCATATAATGAGAATCGGGGACGATTCTCATTTCTCATTTTTCAGACCGGAGGAAGATCATGAAAAACAGATTGATAATCACAGGAATAATATGTGCGTTAAGCATTACGGCTACGGGATGCAAGAGCGCGGATACAGATGCGGCTACGATTGTAAACGAGCCTGTCGAGGAAAAGAAAATAGAGGTTGTTTCGAATATCGAACCCGTCAAGGAGACACAGGAGACAGCCGAAACATCCGATACGGTCGAAGAACCCGAAGCTTCTGAAGTTTCAGAAATATCCGAAGCAGCCGATACTGCGGACGAAATCGAAAAGCCCGAGGTTCCCGACACATCGGATCCGAAGACAAAAGCGATCGTATGGCTCGGTGATTCGCTCACACAGGGGTCACTCGGAGATAACAACGACAATCTTCCGGGGGCACCTTATGAGACGCTCAAAAAATTCGTTAACGTTCCGGTTGAAGGCTACGGCCTGTACGGAACGAATACACATGACATTTTCTGGGCATACAGGGATGAAGATCATTTCAACCAGAAGGTCGATCCGGACAAGACATACATATTCTGGGTAGGATCATGTGACTGGTGTCCCGATGAGGGAGCGAACGCAAACACCGCGCCGGTCATCGCTGAGATAGACAACTTCATCGCCCAGAACGGAGGCGTCAAGAACTATATCGTTATTGGAACAACATCACGCCACAGGCTCGGCGATCTGTACATTCCGATCAACAAAGATCTTGCGGCGCATTACGGACAGCACTATATGGACTGTATCGATATCATCAACCAATACGGATACTCTCCCGACAGAACGCACCTGTCACAGGCAACATACGACGCCGTCGCAAAGGCGGTTTATGAGAAGCTGAAGACACTCGGTTATATCTGATTCATACAAAAACGGCACTGTGGAATTCCACAGTGCCGTTTGATTTATTATGTTTTTAATTTGTGTAGTTATCGAAATATCCCTGCACGAGCACAACCGGTGTTCCCTTATCTCCGGAGCCCGATGTCAGATCACACAGCGATCCGATCAGGTCGGTAAGCTGTCTCGGGGTTGTTCCCTCACTCACCATCTTTCCTACAAGGTTCGAATCCTTTTCCTTGATGCTCTTTGAGATCGCTTCCTTCAGTTCATCCCCCGAAAGCTTCGCAAAATCATTGTCCGCAAGGTACTTGATCTTAACCTCGTTAGGAGTACCGATAAGGCCCTTTGTAAATGCGGGTGATACAACGGGATCTGCGAGTTCCCATATTTTTCCTTTGGGATCCTTAAACGCTCCGTCACCGTATACCATGACTTCAACATGCTTGCCCGTTCTGTCGAGGATGACCTTCTGAACTCCTTCAACAAGATCCTGACAGTCTCTCGGGAAGAGCTTAACCTGACCTTCGGTTGCCTTGTTTGATCCGAGAAGTCCGTACTTCTCATTGTATCCGCTGTCGTTAACGGGTGCGTTCATGATCTCATCGAGTCCGAACACTCTCTCGGCACCTGCGGCCTTTAATATCCTCTTGGTCCTTGCTCTCGTATGGATATCGCAGTTTATAACGTTCTTTGTATAATCAAGAATAGCCTTGGGCTGGTTTGCGAAGATTATCTCAACGTCGCATCCCTCTTCCTTGATGATGTCGCTGTAATACTCCACGTAATCTACACCCGTGAACTCATGCTTCGTATACCCGAAAACTTCACGGTAACGCTCAAGCGTGAGCACATCACTGTAAGGATTGATACCCGCCTCATCGACCTTGTCGATTGAAACGAGCTCGTTACCGACCTCATCCGAAGGATAGGAAAGCTGCAGGACGATCTTCTTGCATCCCATTGCTATACCCTTTAAACAGATCGCGAAACGGTTTCTCGAAAGGATCGGGAACATTACTCCGACCGTATCTCCGCCGAGCTTGTTCTTGACGTCTTCGGCGATATCATTCACCGTGCAGTAATTACCCTGGCTTCTCGCAACTATCGATTCGGTCATCGAGATGACGTCTCTGTCGCGAAGTTCAAAGCCTTCGATGCGGGCCGCTTCAATAACGCTGTCCGTAACTATCTGGATAAGATCGTCTCCTTCACGGATGATCGGACAACGGATACCTCTTGATACTGTTCCGACTCTTCTCTCTCCCAAAACAAATACCTCCATAATCTGATGGAAAACAGATTTATCTGTTTTCCCGCGCCGATCGCGTACCGCTGAAAGCGGTTACCTTACGCAATCGTGTGCATCCACAATGCGTGATCAGAATGATCACGCGTTCATCTGAGCCGCAACTTCGGCAGCAAAGTCCTCGTTCTTCTTCTCCATTCCTTCGCCTACTTCGAAACGAACGAACTTGTCGATAACAAGATCCTTGTCAACGGACTCAAGATACTTTGCAACGGACTGCTTTCCGTCTTCAGCCTTAACATATACCTGATCAAGAAGACAGAATTCCTTCATCTCCTTATTGATACGTCCCATTACCATGCCTTCCTTAACCTTGTCGGGCTTAGCTGCTTCCTTGGGATCGTTCTCGATCTGAGCAAGGATGATCTCTTTTTCCTTTGCAAGGAAATCCTGATCAACATCCTTCTGCGAGATGAACTTGGGTGAAAGAGCCGCAACCTGCATTGCGATGTTCTGAAGTGCTTCCTTTACACCGTCGGAAACATTTGCGCATTTGGCGGATACAAGAACACCGATCCTTCCGCCGCCATGCAGATATGTTGCGATATAGTCGCCCTCGACTCTTGTAAATCTTCTTACGGAAAGTTTCTCACCGATCTTTGCAGTCTTATCTACAACAAGATCACGAAGTCCGTCCTTATCGAGAAGCGCCTCAACATCCTCTCCTTCGCTGCCGCCTGCCATGCCTGATGCAAGAGCCTTATCGGCAACTGTCTGTACGAACTCCTGGAATACTTCATTCTTTGCGACAAAGTCCGTCTCGGAATTGACTTCCGCAACAACAGCGACTTTGCAGTCATCCGTTCTTGCAACGCGGCAGATACCCTCTGCTGCGATACGGCTTGCCTTCTTCTCTGCCTTTGCTGCACCTGACTTTCTGAGGTACTCTACGGCAGCATCCATATCTCCGTCTGTCTCACCGAGTGCCTTCTTACAATCCATCATGCCGGCACCGGTCATTTCACGCAATTCTTTTACCATTCCTGCGGTAATATTAGCCATTTATTTTTCCTCCTGTATCAAATACCCAAAACTATCCTTATGCTTCCTCTGAAGCCTCAGCAGCCTCATCCTGTGATGCATCGGCTGTATCGGTTCCTTCAGCGCTATCCTCTGCGCTCTCACCCTGGTTTGCTTCGATAACGGCATCAGCCATCTTGGATACGATGAGCTTAACGGCTCTGATCGCATCATCGTTACCGGGGATAACGTAGTCAAGCTCTTCAGGATCGCAGTTTGTATCAGCAATACCGATAAGAGTGATACCGAGTGAATGAGCTTCCTGAACACAGATGTGCTCCTTCTTGGGATCTACAACGAAGATGGCATCGGGGATCTTCTTCATATCCTTGATACCGCCGAGGTTCTTCTCAAGCTTCTCCCATTCCTTCTTAAGACCTATGACTTCCTTCTTGGGAAGAACGTCAAAGGTTCCGTCCTGGCTCATTCTCTCTATGTCTTTGAGTCTCTTGATACGTGACTGAATCGTCTTGAAGTTTGTAAGCATACCGCCAAGCCATCTCTCGTTGACGTAGTACATTCCGCAACGTTCTGCTTC
>JAILRJ010000083.1:0-2299 GCA_024698285.1 Lachnospiraceae bacterium
TTAGTACGATCTCACGTATCAGAGGTATCGATACATAACCCCCTCCAAACGAAAAGAGTCCGACCTCAAGAAAAGCAATAAACAGTTCTAAATAGATCATTTTACTGCCGACTCCTTTCCTTTTCGATTATGTATCGCATAGAATACCAAGCCTGATACAGCACCCAAAAGCAGTATCACCAAAGATGAAATGTGCAAGGCCAGAAAGTTTATTACAAGCATGCTGATCAGGGAGGCTATCATTATGATGATCGGGAATGGTTTTTTATCCATTTTCTTAATCATCTTTATTGCTGCGTCCATTATTAAAATAGCAACAGCAATTTTGATACCCTGGAAAGCATTTGATACCCACTTTATCTCCAAAAAGCGTTCCAGGAATTGTGCGATCAGAAAACCTATACAGAAAGACGGCAGTATCATACCGAACGTTGCAATAAGTGCTCCCGGTATTTTTCGTAATTTGTAGCCAACATATGTTGCCAGATTGATTGCTATCGGACCGGGAGTGGATTCTGCTATTACGGTTATATCCATCATCTCTTCGTGGGTGATCCATTTTTTCTTCTCTACGCAGATGTCTTCGATCAGTGCCAGCATGGCATAGCCACCGCCAAAGGTAAACAACCCTATTTTAAAGAACACCAGAAAGAGTGATGACAATACTTTCACAGACCCCAGCCTCCTGCTTTATTTTCGTTATAAAACCTTTCATCTGTCACGGACATCCCCAAGGAAACTCAACGTTTCACCTTTATGCACGGGCCGTATTTGTTGCCTCCCGCCACGTATCTTCCTTAAATCCCGGAATTACCGCGTCGTCTGTCACGAGCAGCGGGCGTTTTACGAGCATGCCGTCGGATGCAAGGAGTTCGTACATATCGTCCTCGCTCATATCGGGCAGTTTTCTCGAAAGCTCCATCTCGCGGTAGAGCATACCACTGGTATTGAAGAAACGCTTCAACGGCAGACCGCTCTTCTTATGAAACTCCCGCAGGGTTGCCTCATCCGGATGATCCTCCTTGATGTCGATCACCTTAGGAGAAACCTTTTGATCCTCCAGCCATTTGAGTGCCTTCCTGCAGGTTGAACATTTGGAATAGCAATATACTTTTATCATCGGAAAATCCTCCTCATAACACGCGTTTGCAAAGTCGTATAATCCTCTCTATTATACAAAAAATCGTATGACTTGTGCAATGTTACCTGCAAAAATCATACGATTCTTGTTTATGGGGTTTTGGTCCACCGAATACGAAGGATTCCGTGTACCGGTTACATTTTCCAGTTCTGTGAGATCATCTGCTGCTTCGTCATGCGGCTGTAGATACTGTCATATCCGGCAAGTTTTTCGGGGCTTCCCTGTTCGGCCACCACGCCGTCTTTTAATACCACGATATGATCTGCATTTGCTATGGTCCTCATACGGTGAGCGATGATCATGACCGTCTTGTTCTTAATCAGTCTGGACAAAGCTTCCTGAATGGCCGTTTCATTTTCCGCGTCGAGAGATGCCGTAGCCTCGTCCAAAAGGATGACCGGCGCATCTTTAAGAAATGCTCTGGCGATGGAGATTCTCTGACGCTCACCGCCGGAAAGCTCGCTTCCGTTTTCTCCGATATAGGTGTCATACTTCTCGGGAAGCTGATTCACGAACTGCTCGCAGTTGGCAAGTCTTGCCGCTTCCATCACTTCCTCGTCCGTCGCGCCCTCCCTACCGATACGGATATTCTCCATCACAGAGTTGTTAAAGAGAGTGACATCCTGGAAGACGATGGAGTAATTCTTAAGCAAAGTCTCGGGATCGACCTTCGAGATATCCTTTCCGCCCAGCGTGATCGTTCCTTCGTTGGTATCCCAGAATCTGGCCGCAAGTCTGGATATCGTCGTCTTTCCGCCGCCGGAGGGTCCGATCAGCGCCGTCACCTGTCCCTGCCTGGCCGTGAAGCTTACATCCTTTAGCACATCCGTGTCATCCGAATACTTAAATCCGACATGATCAAAAACAATATCGAAGCTATCGATCTCCAGCTTTTCCTCACCTGTCTGGGTCTCGGTCGAAAGCACCTCATCGAGTCTCTCGCACTGGATACCGCAGGAGATGATGGCCGCAAAATTCTGCAGCGTGATCTGCATGGGATCGTAGAGCCTGGCCACCAGCATCAAAAACATGAAGAAGGTAAGCAATGAGATCTCTCCCCCGGCAAAGAGCGCTCCTCCCACAACAGCTGTTGTTCCGATTCCAATCTTTAAGATGATGGCTGCCGAATTGACATAGACCGCCATCTTCAACTCCGTA
>JAILRJ010000101.1:0-48319 GCA_024698285.1 Lachnospiraceae bacterium
TTGACCCTTCCCTGAACGAACACCTGACGCTTGAGCTGGGCCGCCTCATATTCGCTTGCCATTCCGGTAAGCTTCCTGATCAGATCGTTTGATTTCTTTTCAGTTATGAACTTTGTGGACTGGATCGCATCGACAAGAAGCTTGAGTTCGGCTATTTCAAACTGTTTTCCTCCGACGTGATAACAGAAGTTGCGTCCGACCTTCTCGCCTATCACGTCTATACCGAGTACGCGGAGAGCTTCCATGTCATCATATAAGCTCTTTCTGTCGGCCGTAACGCCGTATGATTCAAGTGCGCTCTTTATCTGCGGCATCGTTATCATGTGCTCGTCATCGGTCTTTTCGAGCATGATCCGTGCAAGATAATACAGTTTGAGTTTCTGATTGCTTCCTTTTGGCATGATGCGCTCCCTCCTGTGGATCATTATATCCGCTTTTACCGTCAAAAACCACCTTGAAGCCGCTCGATATATGTATTATTATCATACGGTAACACCAAATACCTATGGACGTTTAGTCACAGCAAGCGAAAAGGAACGAAAACATGAGTACACAGATTGAAACAAAATGTCTTCACGAAGGATATGAGCCCGGAAACGGCGAGCCCCGCCAGCTTCCGATCTGGCAGAGCACAACGTGGAAATACGCCACGAGTGATGATATGGGAGCTCTGTTTGATCTCGAAGCAGAAGGATACTTCTACACGAGACTTCAGAACCCGACAAACGATATGGCAGCCAAAAAACTTACGGCGCTCGAAGGCGGATTTGCAGGAATGCTCACATCATCCGGACAGGCCGCAAACTTCTTCGCGATCTTTAACATATGCGAAGCGGGCGATCACTTCATCGCATCAAGTGCGATATACGGCGGAACATATAACCTGTTCCTCGTAACAATGGCCAAGATGGGCATCGAGTGCACGTTCGTTGACCAGACTCTTTCCGAAGAGGAACTTGCCAAATACTTCAAGCCCAACACCAAGGCCGTGTTCGGTGAGACGATAACCAATCCGACATGTACCGTTCTTGATATAGAAAAGTTCGCACGCCTTGCTCACAGCCACGGCGTACCGCTTATAGTCGACAATACTTTTGCGACTCCTATAAACTGCAGGCCGATCGAATGGGGCGCGGACATCGTAACTCATTCCACTACGAAATATATCGACGGACACGCAGTCAGTGTCGGCGGTGCGATCGTTGACAGCGGTAACTTCGACTGGCTTGCTCACGCGGATAAGTTTCCCGGACTCACAACGCCCGATGAGAGTTATCATGGCATCGTTTATGCCGAGAAGTTCGGCAAAGGCGCATACATAACAAAAGCGACCGCGCAGCTTATGAGAGATTTCGGCTGCATTCAGTCGCCTCAGAATGCTTTTTACATCAATACGGGGCTTGAATCGCTTCACGTGCGCATTCAGCGTCACTGCGAAAACGCTATGAAGGTCGCACAGTTCCTTCACGATCATGAAAAGGTCGCATGGGTACACTATGCGGGTCTTCCCGATGATGAATATCATGAACTTGCGAAGAAATATCTCCCGAACGGGACATGCGGTGTTCTCTGTTTTGCCGTAAAAGGCGGACGCGAAAGATCGATCGCTTTTATGGACCGCCTGAAGCTTGCAACGATCGCAACGCATGTTGCGGATGCGAAGACGTGTCTTCTTCATCCCGCGAGCCATACGCATCGCCAGCTTTCCGAGGAGCAGCTCATTGAAGCCGGGATATCACCGGATCTTATCCGCTACTCCGTTGGTCTTGAAAACGCCGACGATCTTATTGCCGATCTTAAGCAGGCTCTCGACAGCATCTGATACCGGTTCGCCGGAGTTTATATGATGACTCTGTCACGGCCGCCCTGCTTTCCTTCGTAGAGCTTGTCGTCGGCCGCTCTTATAAGATGATTGATGGCAACGCCGGGAGTCTTCTCGGCGGCGCCGAATGTCATCGTTACCTTGTGTATCTGTCCGTTATATTCTACATCCTTGTCATGAAGGGCCTGACGTATGAGCATCAGACCGTCATATGTTTCATCAAGACTTGCATTCACGAATACGAGCAGGAATTCCTCACCGCCCCATCTTGCTACAAAACCTTCGCGTTTATTCATACCATCATTGAGAAGATGTGCAACATCTCTTAACACAACGTCACCGCACTCGTGACCGAACGTGTCGTTGAACTGTTTGAAATGGTCGATATCCCCGATCGCAACACAGTATTTTACGCCGCTGTCCTCGATCACATCTATCTTCTTCTCGGCACTTCGCCTGTTAAACAGTCCCGTAAGAACATCACGCTCGATAAGGCGCCTGAGCGCTATCTGGAGACTGTTAAGATTCCTTCCCATCTCGCCGAGTTCGTCTTCACGCTGTGCAACAGCCGCGTCGAGCTTTGTATCGAGTTTGTTATCGGAAAGCCCTTTCATGAAATCGAGCATGGACTTGACGACCGCTACGAGATTGCTCGCAAATCTCGTTATGAAAAACGATGTTACGAGTATCGCCAGAAGCATCACTATGATGTTTTTGTTGACCGACTGGTTGAGCTTGTCCCGAAGGTCGGTGGCAGGTTTGGCAACTCCGATAATCCCGAGGCACTCGCTTTCATTTCCTGACATGATAGGTTCATAATACGCATAGTATTCGACACCCTCGATCTTAACATTGTCGTAAAAAGCCGCCGCCCGGCCGTGGAATACATCATCGACGATCCTCTCGCTCGCCACACTCCTGATAAGTCTGGCTCCCGTCGGATCCTTCAGTGTCGTCAGCATTCTCGTATCCATCGCGAATATCGATATCTCAAGATTACCCTCACTCTCGATCTTGTCGAGAAGCTCGGTGTCATCCGTTATGTCCGCATCGCCCTTAAATAGTCTGATATCTTCGCCGACAAGCGCGGCCTTGTAGTCGCCCGGATACTTCTGATCGAATGTGAGCCTGACGATATATGACACATTCTTAAGGTTGTCCTTTGCCTCCTGTGTCATTCCGGCTTTTATCGCTCTTCCGCAGACAACCATCATGATCACTCCGCTCACGATAAGCGGAAAGAGTGTCATGGCAAGGAATTCGATATAAAACGATCTGTTGCCTTTTTTGGTAGCCCTGGGCAGTTTCATTGCTTTCCTCCGTACGCATCATAAACGTCGATACCGTCCGTTACGCGGTAATCTCCGGGCTTTGCATTTTTGAGTCTTTCGACATAATCCCTTATATCCGAGAGTTTTTCGGAAAACGCGATCCCCCCTCCGAGCAGATTGACGGAATGAGTATCGCTTCCTCCCGTAATAAACATACCAAGTTCTTTCGCATATTTCAAAGCTTTTTCGTTGAAAATACGATTATCGGGAAGCCCCCCTATCGGACAGTGCGAAGCATTAAGCGCCTCAACACCGTCGACATGATCGGGATAAAGCCTTATTTCCCTTATATAAAACGCCTCCCGAAACGGATGCGCATGAACGACAATACCGCCTCCTGAATGAATTATATCAAACTGTTCCTCAACCGAAGCATCCTTTATCTCCGGATGATCATACATCCAGTCGATGTCAATACCGTATATCAGGAATTCGGTCCCGTCATATCCCGCCTCATATCCGGGAAATACCTGGAAATCGTTGGCATCCCCCCACTCTTTCGCAGGATAGAACGGAGCAAAGAACCTGTCGAGAAAATCACACCAGGACAGTTCACGGCTTATCGCGGTATTTCCTCCCCAGTTGTGGTTTGTGAGTATCATGCCGGCATATCCGGCTTCCTTGTGTGCCTGTGCCATCTCCACGGCGGTACTTCTTGCGCATGCGCTCGATTCACTGCTGTGGCAATGCGTTTCGTATAAGTATGGGTATCCTTTTATATTGACCATTTCAGTTCTTCTTCGTTTTTCCCGGGTCGTACGGCGCCTTGTAACGGATCCGAAGAGCGGGTTCTTTCTCCATGACATAATACTGGTTAACGGCCCAGTCATCGCGGCCGTTTGTGTGATTTTCGCCGTCAGGCGGCGTAGCGAATATGCGGAGCGGGATCGTAGCCGCGGCGGATATAGGTCTTTCGAAAAACGAAGGCATAAGGTCGATGACCGATACGCCGCTCTTCTTGTAAAACCAACGGCCGTTGAATTCCATCATAAGGCACAGATCTTCCGGAAGCGTAACCTCGCAGAATTCCGGCGTCTTATCAAATGGGATATCCATCTGTACGCCGTCGGCATCGTCGCTTCCGCCCCATCGAAGCGTTACGGGAAATGCGGTTTCCTCCGCCGCATCAAGGCGGGGCGCAAAATACGGATCCGCGAGTATCTTTTTGTATTCATCCATCAGCGGCTGCCTGATGCCGACATCGGGATTGTTCGGATCTTCTGTCTCGAGTCCGAGCCGCCCCCTGTCACGGAACTGATACATTGATATGCCCGACAGCCATGCGCCATCTTTCTTGACGTTTTCGTAATAGCGCATGACGGGCTCGGCCTGATGAAGCGGCCCCGTAACATCGCCGTCCGCGTTAAGCTCAGCCTGTATGAACGGTTTGTCCCCGAAGAGCCTGCTTAGTCTTGCATACGTTCTTTTGTATCTGTCGAATATTTCATCGGGCAGATCAGAAGTAAAGCTTTCTCCGCCGATCTCGGCAATATCAAAAGGCCATCCGTAATGAAGCGCAAGGTACTTATCGGCCGACCACACATCAGCCGCCCTGTAAGCGTCGGCAAACACGTCTTCCAGTTCAACACGATATATCCCTTCCTCATCCGCCTCTTCTTTGGCAAGTCCGGCGCAGAACACTGTGCGCACGTTGGGTGCTTCTTCCTTTACTATATTCGCAAACCTCACGAAGAACGCTGCGACCTCTTCGTATGTGAAACGTTTGTTGTGTGTGAACCAGTTGCCGTTACACTCATGGTTGATACGGAGCATCATACGGCCGTACGGTACAAGCGATCTCGCGATCTTTCGAAGATGATCGTCATCAAGTGAGCAGTCTATCGTTATGGTTAACATAACGTCCTGTCCGTGCCTTCTGATGTCTCGCATCTGTTCAAACTGCTCTCCGCCTTCCCTGAACGGGTAATAGTCGTCGTAGGGATAGTCCCACGCGAAGCTCACCTCCATATCCGCACATGCCTCGGAAATCCGACTCGGCCACTCTTTATCGTTCGGATAGTATGTGTACATTATGTTAACCAGTCTGTGCGGTCGACCGAGAACGTTCAGGATATAATCCTGATTCACATACTCGCCACGCTCGCTCCCGTCACCGAGATCGAGTGAACACTTCGCAGGTCTTAAGTATACGATCTTCGCCATATCACCTCACACAATATCAAACAGCGACAACTGATTCGACTTCGGAAGCCCGTCAAGAAGCCCAAGCTCCGCCATGTGATCCACTGCCGTCCGAGACACGTGGGTCCTTTCCTGAAAATCATCGAGCGACAGGAACGGGCCGTCCTTGGCTGCATCGGCCACCTGGTCCGCAGCCTTGTCACCGAGCCCGTCTATACAGTCGAGCTTCGGCATGATCTTTCCGTCGATTATCCGGCACTGATGGGCACCGGCCCTGAATATGTCTATCGGCATGAACTCGAATCCCCTCGCGTACATCTCCTCCGCGATCTTCAGATCCTTCAGCGTGTTCTCATGCTTACTCGTCATCGTAAAGTTCGGATCCGCATCCATCTTCCTGTATTTTTCTATCTCCTCGCGAAGCACGTCGCGCCCTCTGCACATCGTCTCGTAAGAGAACGCCGAGGCTCTTATCGAAAAGTACGCCGCATAATAAGCGAGCGGATAATTGATCTTGTAATAAGCGATCCGCCACGCCATCATAACATATGCCGCGGCATGCGCCTTCGGGAACATGTACTTGATCTTTTCGCAGCACTGCGCATACCACTCGGGCACTCCGTGATCGAGCATCTCCTGCCTCCACTCGGGCCACTGGGTCGCCTTTCCCTTTGCGACATCGCCTTTTCTGACTTTCTCCATTATCGTAAAAGCGAGCGAGCTTTCGACGCCCATGTTGATGAGATAAGTCATTATATCATCACGAGTACATATAGCCGTTGATATAGTCGCCTTCCCTTCGGCTATGACGGTCTGCGCGTTTCCGAGCCACACGTCTGTGCCGTGCGAGAGCCCCGATATTCTGACAAGATCCGAGAATGCTTTCGGCTTCGTATCGAGAAGCATCTGTATAACGAAATCGGTTCCGAACTCCGGAATTCCGAGGCATCCGAGCTTGCATCCCCCGATGTCTTCGGGCTTGATACCAAGCACTTCCGTCGAATCAAAAAGGCTCATTACCTTCGGATCGTCGAGCGCCACCTCGGTCGGATCCGTACCCGTCAGATCCTGAAGCATCCTGATCATCGTCGGATCATCGTGCCCGAGTATATCGAGTTTTAACAGGTTATGATCTATCGAATGGTAATCGAAATGCGTCGTCACTATATCGACCGACATGTCATCAGCCGGATGCTGGATCGGCGTGAACGAATAAATGTCCTCTCCTCTCGGCAAAACGATGATGCCTCCCGGATGCTGGCCCGTCGTTCGCCTTACTCCGGTGCACCCTTTTGACAGGCGCTCGATCTCGCATTTACGCTTGGATACGCCACGCTCCTCAAAATACTTCTTTACGAAACCGTACGCCGTCTTGTCGGCAAGCGTACCTATAGTCCCGGCACGGTACGTTTGTCCCGCGCCGAAGATCACTTCGGTATACTTATGCGCCTTCGACTGATATTCACCCGAAAAGTTCAGATCGATATCGGGCTCTTTATCTCCCTTAAAGCCGAGGAACGTCTCAAACGGAATATCGAATCCGTCCTTTTTGAGCGGCTTCCCGCAATTGGGGCATTCCCTGTTCGGCATATCGCAGCCTGCACGCCCCGCATATGATTTTACCTCCGGTGAATCAAAATCAACAAAATGACAGTTGCTGCAGTAATAATGCGGAGGAAGCGGGTTGACCTCGGTGATCCCGGCCATTGTCGCAACAAACGAAGAGCCTACAGAGCCTCGCGAACCGACGAGATATCCGTCCTCGTTCGATTTCCACACAAGCTTCTGGGCGATTATGTACATAACGGCAAAGCCGTTCTTAATTATCGAACCGAGCTCTCTTTCAAGCCTTGCCTCGACCTGCGGCGGAAGGTCCTCACCGTATATCTGCCTTGCCTTCCTGTAACATATGTCGGTCAGTATCTTATCGGAATTCTCTATAACGGGCGGGCATTTGTCGGGTCGCACCGGTTCGATGCGCTCGATCATATCCGCGATCTTGCGAGTGTTCGTAACGACGACCTCGTATGCCCTGTCATATCCGAGATATGCGAATTCCTCGAGCATCTCCTCTGTCGTACGCAGGAACAGCGGTGCCTGCATATCGGCATCCTTGAAGCCCTTTCCGGCCATGAGCACACGTCTGTACACTTCATCCTCGGGATTGAGGAAATGGACGTCACACGTTGCGACAACCGGCTTGTTTAGGGTATCACCGATACTGATGATCTTCCTGTTTATATCCTCGAGATCCTTTGCGCTCTTAATGTCCTCAAAGCGCTCCTCCCTTATCATGAACTCGTTGTTTCCGTTCGGCTGGATCTCCAGATAATCATAGAATGATGCGATCCGGAGCAGTTCATCCTCGCTCTTCCTGTCTATGATCGCCTGATACAGTTCTCCCTGTTCGCACGCGGATCCGATCAGGAGACCTTCCCTGTATTTCCTGATCAGGCTCTTCGGTATCTTGGCCTGACCGTGGAAGTATCTGACATGCGACAAAGACACCAGTCTGTACAGATTGACCCGTCCGGTCTCATTGGCCGCAAGAAGGATTATATGATTCGGATGCATCTTGCGGATCTTATCGTCGGACGATGCCGCAAGTTCGTTAATACCCGCAAGAGTCGTAACTTCCTTCTTCGCAAGTCTTGCGAGAAGTTTAAGGAAAACATGCGCCGTGGCCTCGGCATCATCGACCGCGCGGTGGTGATTTTCGAGGGACACCTTGAAGAACTTGCAAAGATTATCGAGCCTGAACTTCGCGATCTCGGGCACGAGGATCCTCGCCATCCCGACCGTATCAAGATATGAATACTCGCGGAAGATGCCCGCTGCCTCTTCCTTGGCCTTAACGAATCCGACATCAAACCTTGCGTTATGCGCAACGAGCACCGCATCACCGCAGAACTCGCGGAACTGATTCAGAGCATCGTTTACAAACGGCGCGTCCGCGACCATTTCGTCTGTGATCCCGGTAAGATTTCTGATCCTGTACGGGATCGGCTCCTTCGGGTTCACGAATGTCGAGAACCTTCCCTTTATCTCTTTGCCGCAGACTTTGACCGCTCCGATCTCGATTATGCTGCACTCCTGCGCCGACAGTCCGGTCGTCTCGAGGTCGAATACGACAAACGTATCGTTTACGGTGTGATCTTTCGGATTGACCGCAACGTCGGCCTCGTCATCGACTACGTAACCTTCCATTCCGTAGATGACTTTGAAATCCCCCGTATTGTTCTTCGGGTCCCTGACATAATGGAACGCGTCGGTAAACGCCTGAACAACGCCGTGATCGGTTATCGCGAGCGCTTCGTGACCCCAGTCGCATGCGCATCTGATGATATCCGATACGCTCGATACGCCGTCCATATCGCTCATCTTGGTATGACAATGAAGTTCCACACGCTTTTCGGATGCGTTGTCTGTCCTCCGGAGTCTGAAATCCTGTGATTTTTTAATACCGTTTATGTACCCGAGCGAAAGTGTTCCGTCGAATTTGTCGATGCCGGTCGTTCCTTTTATGAGAACGAATACACCTTCCTTCAGATACTCGAACAGCCTCTCCTGCTGGTCTTCCTTCGGGAAAAGCTTAACGTCTATCGTATCCGTGTAATCGGTCAGGGCAAATGTGACCATCTTCTTGCCGGTACGCGTATCCCTTATCAGGAGATCACACACCTGACCGCGGATTATGACTTCCCCGATATCTCCGTCTATATCGACGATATTCATCGGACCTTCGGTAAAATCCTTTCCGTAGATCACGTCCGGATTCGAGGACTGACGGCTCTTTCGGCGAATCTGTTTTTCCGGCATACTCTCGGACTTACCGGCAGGTTTGCTCTCCGGTTTATTCTCCGGTTTGTTCTCTGTCCTATTCTCCGGTTCTGCCGGATTCTCTTTATGAGAAGTGATCGTTACGGGACCGTTTTGGTATATATTGAAGACTTCATCGTCATCATCGCCTGCTGCCTTGTATGATACGAAACCGTCATCCGCCGGGGCTGTTTCTTCCGCCTCGGGCTCCTCATCCTTCTTCGATGTGCTGAGCGTGATCATGCGCACCTGATCCATGACCTTGTCGCGCGAATGGGTGACGCTCTTTCTCTCCTCTTTCGCCTTATAAGAAACAGTGATCTTAAACGATGTCTGGCATCTTCCGTTTATCGCATGATCAAGGAAATCCAGTATCTCCTCCGACATGTCCCTTGCAAGGAATCTGTCCTCAAGCACAAGAACTATCGAATCATCCCCTTCGGGAAAATCAAAATCGGCATGATACAAAAGATCGGTCCACGCCGGATTGATCTTCGAAGCTTCCGTTATGAGGCTTCCCCTGTACTGCTTGACTATGGCCTTGGGCGAATATGAGTCGCCCAGCAGGAACTTCTCGATTATCTTTACGGATACCGGAGCGTCCTTGTAATACTGCTTTTGGATGCTCTTCTCCATCTCGTATAAGCGGTCTTTGGGGATTATGTAATCACTTGCAAGATAGATGTGAAGTTTATCACGACGCGAAGAAGAGACCAGCCTTGTGACTCTGGTCTCTTCAAGCAGTTCTCTGTCATCATCGGATACCGAAAGCGTTTTGAAAACGTCAAAGAATTTCTTTTCCATCGTCGATCACCGCTCCCAGTTATCCAGTTCGTATTTGAGTGTGGCAAGAAGCTCGTCCTCGCGGACCTTTCTGATGATCTCGCCTTTTTTGATCAGAAGGCCCTCTCCTATTCCTCCGGCTATTCCGATGTCCGCTTCTTTCGCCTCGCCGGGACCGTTGACAACACAGCCCATAACGGCGACTTTGATATCAAGATCATAACCGCTGACCATTTCTTCTACCGCATTGGCAAGCGATATAAGATCTATGTTCGTCCTACCGCATGTAGGGCATGAAACAACGTCTATCCCGCCGTTTCGAAGGCCGAGCGTCTTTAATATCAGCTTGGCGCTTATGACTTCCTGGACCGGATCTCCGGTAAGAGACACTCTTATCGTGTCGCCTATGCCCTTACTCAGTATCACTCCGAGGCCTACCGAAGACTTGATGTTTCCGGAGAAAAGCGTACCGGATTCCGTTATCCCGACATGAAGAGGATATCCGCATTCGGGCGCAATCTGTTCATGTGCATCTATCGCCATGAGTACATCCGAAGACTTGATCGATACAACGATATTGTCATATCCGGCAGCCTCGATCATATGTACCTTGTCGAGCGCCGACTCAACAATACCCTTTGCAGTGACTCCGCCGTATTTTTCGACTAAATCCTTTTCGAGTGATCCGCTGTTGACCCCGACGCGGATAGGTATGCCCCTCTCTTTTGCCGCGGCAACAACGTCTCTGACATTAGCCTCCGATCCTATGTTTCCGGGATTGATCCTGATCTTGTCGGCTCCGTTTTCTATCGCGGCTATTGCGAGCTTATGATCAAAATGAATATCCGCAACAAGCGGTATGCTTATCTCTTTTTTGATCTTTCCGATCGCTTTTGCGGCTTCTTCGGTCGGCACGGTTGACCTTACTATATCGCAGCCCGCTGCCTCAAGCCGCTTGATCTGTGCGACAGTTTCGGCAACATCTTCGGTCTTCGTATTGGTCATTGACTGGATAAGTATCGGATTGCCTCCGCCGATCACGCGGTCACCTATTTTTATCACTTTTGTGTTATCTCTGAACATGCAAAAAGTATACAATGACTCGCATGATTTTTCAATGACGCAAAGACGCACGATACGTCAGTCCGTATGTACCGGAAAGTACCGAAATAAGGCCGATCGCAAGCCCGGCTACATCAGGTTCATTTTTGTCGTTTTTCACAATTTGCGACGTGTGATTTTTCTCGCTCTTTATAAGTCCCGAAAGAAGGCCTGCATTCATGTATGCCGATGTATGAACGGTCGTATCGGTAACATTTCCGGCAGGGTCTTCCGCCTTTATATCAAGTTCGTATTCACCGTACTCGTTTATGGCTACGGTTGCGGTATTATCTGCCGACACCGGAATGCTTTTCCCGTTGAAATACACGCTCTTTAACGTGTCACAATCCTCCAGAAGTCCCACTTTTACAATACTTCCTTTTTGCACTCCTCCGTTTTTGTCAAACCCCGACAAAACTATCTGAGGTGATGTATGATCCACAATAAAGACTGCCTGATCCTCGGCACTGTTTCCGGCCATGTCTTCCGCAAATATTGAAAGCACGTACTTACCTTCTTCAATGATGACATCGTTATCCCCAAACTTCGAATCATTCACGAATGCTCCCGCTTTTACCCCGAAAGCATCCTTTACAAAATCCGCCACTTTCCCCGGAAGGGCAAATGACTTGAAATACCTGTTATTGATTTCGGACAAGCCGGATATAACCGGAGGAGTGTAATCTATCGCAAAATCCACCGTCTTTTCGGAAGAATTACCGCTCCTGTCGGAAGCTGTGCATATCAGCCGGTATCTGCCTTCTTCTTCAGGGCAAATCTCAATGCTGTCCTGCACCGACTTCATAACATGCTCCTGCGTCTTAACGGGAACATAGACACCGTTATTTGCTTTTGAGAGGACACTCTTCATTATGGTCGAGCCGTAGAACAACTCAGCTGCGTCAAAGCGAAGCTTCGGTTTATCCGACGTGACCTGTCCCTCGTTTATTCCTGATACGGCTATCTGAGGTGCCGTCGCATCTATGCGAAAAGACTTCGACGAGACGGTCCGATTCCCTGCACCGTCCGTTGCCGCAACTTCGATCGAATATTCTCCGTCCGAATTTATGTCAACCCCTCTGGTATCTCTCTTGGCGTTCAACGTATAGCTGTTTATTGGAATAATCTCGCTTTTGTCCATCGTGCTTCTTGTTAGTTTTATGTCAACCAAACAGTCCTCGTACAGATCTTCGGCAACATCAACCGTTACCGTCACGTTCCCGGTATGATCCGCGCTTTCGCTGACCCCGCCTATCTCAACGGAAGGCGAGGTTTGATCTATCGTAAACTCCCTTCTCTCCTCTTTCGAGCGGTTTCCCGCTCCGTCCGTTGCCCACACGCTGACGGTATATTTTCCGTCACGGTCAAATGACAGCTTTGTACCTGTAGGCATGTTCTCACCTTCCGTTGTAATAAGTTCATCACCGGAATACCTTTGAATGATGTAATCGATGTATACCTCATCCGAATCATCCTTCGCATCAAGTTCGAGAATGCCGGTGTGCGAAAGCTTATCGGCATTATCAATACCCTGTACGGATAATCTCGGAAGGGACGTATCGAATCTGTATTCAAACGAGAATACCGCACTGTTTCCCGCAAGATCGAAGCATTCGACCTCGACCTTGTTATATACCTTCCCGGTGTCCTTAAGATCCACTGCTACTTTTTGCTCTTTTTTGATATCGCCGGTTCTGTAGTGATCCTCCCCTACCAGTTCGCCGTTGCATCTCGTTATGATACGGCCGATACCCGATATTTGATCGCTTATCGAAAGATGTACCGACTCTTCTTTTGTAAGCCACCTGGTTACCGCTTCATCCTCAAACCCGATCACGGGGGACTGTGTGTCGAATATTATCCTGTAGATCGGTGACTCGCACTCGCCTCCCTCATCATTCGAGCTTTTAAACTTAATCTGCCACCTATTATTTGGTGCGGTATCATCATCCGGAAAGAGTGTAATGCTCTCTCCCTCCATATCCGCATATCCGCCGAAGTTTGTACCGTCATCGATGCTTATGCTGTACGCGCACCGTCCTTTTGATCCGTCCGGTTTAAAGCTGACCGGAAGCGACGTATAAAGCGGTCCATCGCCGGCACAAAGAAGAGTGCTTCCGTCATACGATGCAATATCTACCGCAAGAGTTTCAGTCTCATCGGCGTATACGTTCATATACGGCAGAGCAAGTGCTGCCATGGTCAACAATAACGTTATAATCTTCTTCATACACTCCTCCTGACATTCTTCCTGTACATCAGCATGTTCTGCTGCGCTGCACCCGTAACCTCTCCCTCATATATTCCTTTTGTCTTGCCGGTAATATCCCAGCCATCGAATATGACCGCAAACAGTATTCCGATCCTCAGTTTGACGACGGCATTCTCGTCAAATGCGTTTCCGAGGTTGACACACCAGTTCCCTTCGTGTCTTCTCATAAGCCTGATCGAACACAGTTCAAATACCTCATCGTGTTCTTCGACCTCGCCCATGACTATAACTCCGAAGAACAGGAGGAACAGTGCCAGGAGTAGGAATAACAGTGCCGATCCTATTATGACGGCATAGCCCGCCGCACTCGACCAAAAACCCTTTTCCATGCTCTGAGATTGAAGCTCTCCCTCTATCGCAAGATCCGATGCGGCATATTCCATCTCCCCGGTTGAATCCTCAACATCTTCCCCGCCCAAATCATCGGTACTTTGGGTCGGAACAAGGGTCTGATCGTCATCGATGATATATAGTATCCCGTTCTTCATGACCGTATTTTTTCCGTTGATCTTTGATCTTGAACTCTTTGTCGAAGCCGTCCGCGAAGCATCCGATGATGAACCGACACCCCGCGAAGAGCTTCCCGACCCGTTCTTTTGAGAACTCCCCCCGGGTTTTCCGCTTCCTCCACCGGACGGAAGTAATATTGTCGGATCACTTCCCGATGCGCCCCCGGCAGTGATCGTTCCGCTGTATTTACCTTCTCCCGACCCGGAGCCGGCGCTTGTGGATGACGATCTTTCCGGCTTATTACTGCTTCCCGATTCCGTACCTGACGATCCCGGCCCCGTATAAGCCGTGGACGATGAACTCGGAGCATAATCTGTACCTCCTCCCCCGCCTCCGGGCTTTATCGGAGTCGGTGTGGGTGACGGTGTCGGTGTTGGTGTCGGGGTCGGCGTAGGAGTCGGCGTTGGCGTCGGTGTTGGTGTCGGGGTCGGCGTAGGAGTCGGTGTCGGTGTTGGTGTCGGTGTCGGAGGCAAAGCCGATATCACTATACTTGCGGTATCCGTGTAAGCGGGATATTCCCATCCTCCGACAAGCCTGCATCTGAACTCTCTTCCGTCAAGTTCCTGACTGACATTCTGTATCGTGAGCCTGTTTGAACCGGTTCCCGAATACTTCTCACCGTATATGCCGTATCCTTCGTTCAGCTCCTTCCACTCACCGTTATCGTTTCTGAGCCACTTATAGGGTCCGTCGTATTTTGCGTTTACTTCGAACTGAACCGTCCCACCGACACTTGTCGTCTGGGAGACCGGCTGCCTGATATACGTTATGTATCTCTTTCTTATACTCAGCCCTTCAACCGTCACAACCTCTCCAAGCCGCCTGCCGCAGTAGTTACAGTAATCCCCAAGTTTGTGGGTTATCTCAAGGCATATGAGGCCTGTGTCAAAGTCCTGATACCCTATATCCGGGAGTTGATACCCCGAGCCTGCAACAACCTGGCCGTTACTTTTTTCTATCCAGATTCTGGCAGTGTAATATGAGCTGTTAGCTGCGCTCTGACAATAATGGCATCCCTCGACTTTCGGTTCATCAAACCACACCGAGTCGGCATACTTTAATATTGCGGGAAGTTTCTGCACGGATACGGTCCCGCTGATACGCGAATCAAAGACCATTTGAGGATAATACTTCTCCTTTATGTATGTCCTGTCTTCCGATATTGCCTCAGAATTGGGTCTTATATAGTCTTCCGCAAACACATAAGCCGTATGATCCGCAACGGATCCGATCAGTATGATAAATGCGGTCAGAAATGCCGTGACACGTTTATTCTTTTTTCTTTTCATCACTTTCTCCTATCATTTTCTTTCTTGTTGCGATACGTCTTTTCTTGACGTCTATGAGTTCATCCACTCTCGTCTTAATGGCACTAAGATCACTGTCCGAAAGTTCCTTTCCGTCGGAATCCGCAAGAGCCTCAAGTTCCTCTTTCTCATGCATCAATACCGCCAGCGCCTTATTCACTCCATCCAGCGGATCCGGATCACAGTTTTCAAAGCATCCGGCTATAAATATCAGATTCTCGTATTTCATTTTCGACGGAGCCCTTTTGACCAGATTACCGTACATTCTGCCGATCACAGTCATTGCACGATCCGTGTCGTATTCGAATCCGTTCATAACGCAGCAAAGTTCCGCATAGTCCTCAGTCTCCGGATACCTTCGCGGATCAAGCCTTGCAAAATACATGGCTGCCGTTTTGTAATCTTTCGCTATGAGAAGTGAATTGACCGCCACTTCGAAAATGAATTCCTGCTCACATTCTTCAGTCAGTTCACCGCTTTTGATACAGGCCTTTATGATCCCGATACCTTCAGGAGTGTACTCTCCGTCTTGCATATGTTCCGTGGCACTGATAACAAGATCACGGGCGCTCTTTTTTGCCCTTATGTATTTGTAAGCCTTTTGGGTTCCCCAGGAAGCGAGAACAAGTATTCCCGCGACCGTCGCCGCTAAGGCGATGCGCTTTTTAATTCTGTCGGGGATCGATCTGATATGTCTGATCTGTTTGATAACTTCGCGGGTGCAGGAGAATCTGTCCTCCGGCACCGGTGCACAGCACCTTTTTAGAAATGATCTTTCCGATAAGCCAAGTACTCTTGAACGAGCGATATTACCGAGTGCGGTATCAATGTCGGGATCCGGCGGCACACCGCACCTGATACAGTAATATGTCATCCCGAGCGCGAATATGTCTGTCCTTGCATCCATTACGGCGCCCGGATCATACTGCTCAGGCGGTGAATAGCCTCTTGTTCCGACCGGGATATGCCTTGCCGCAAGCCATCCCGCTATACCGAAATCTATCAGGTGCGGCAGTCCGTCATCGGATATGATGATGTTCTCCGGTTTTAGATCCAGATACAAAAGCGGCTTCGGCATAGTGTGAAGATAGTCGAGTGCCTCACATATATGTTGTGCTATCGCAAGACTTCTGTTACGAGGAAGTCCTTTGTCCCTGCACATTTGCGACAGAAGCGTTCCCTTAACGTATTCACTTAAGATATATATGTTCCTGCCGTCACAGAAGGCATCATGTATTGCGGGAAACAGAGGAAACTTAACGCACCTGAGCGACTCGATCTCGCTTCTGGCGAACCTGAACGCTCCGAGACTTCCGGCATCCATTACCTTCATCGCAAGTGATCTTCCTATATGCCTGTCTGCGACAAGATATACGCAGCTCGTGCCTCCCGAACCTATAACACTTTGTACTTCATATCGTCCGTTTACGAACGTACCTTTTTCAAAAACGGATATTTTCTTCAATGACAATTCCTCCGCCAGACGGTAGTTGACCCAAACATAAACCTGTGACAAAATGCAGTCAATACACTTTGTTTTTTTCTACACGTTTTAGAAAGCACCCGTGATATAACGGGTGTTTACGGCCAAAACAAAGTGTTATTTTTATACAAAAACGCCGATACCCGAAATCCCGGATACCGGCGTTTTTGTTCATATTGCCAGACGGCTTATCATCCTGTGAATATCCTTGCGATATCATTGTACATGATAACGACCAGAAGTATCAGAAGGAGTCCGACACCGATAAGCTGTATCGTGCCTTCCACCTTGCTGCTGGCGGGTTTTCCTCTTATCGCCTCGTATATGAGGAACAGAAGCTTTCCTCCGTCAAATGCGGGGATCGGAAACAGATTGACTATACCGACGTTTGCCGAAAGAAGCAGTGCAATGTTCAGCATGCTTACCACCACTGCCATCACTCCGATCTCCTTTGCGCTGTCATATTCGTCTCCAACGATCTCGACCGCACCGACAGGACCTGCCAGTTCCGAAACCTTCGCCTGACCGGAAAAGAGCATCCTGAAGCTCGAGAAAGTCATCTTGACCATATAGCGCACATACAGATAACTCGACTTTACAATATAGAGAGCTCCCTTTTCAGGCTCCTCATATCCTCCGAATTCGACTCCGATCATGAATCGTCCGTACTCCTCATTCATCTTCGGAACAACTTCGGACGTAATGCGATTCCCTTCGTGCTCATACACTATTGTAAGAGGTTTTCCGTAACCGAGTTCAACGGCGGTGGATACTTCCGGATACAGATAACAGCGGCTGTGATTGATGCTTATGATCGTATCTCCGTCGCGGATGCCTGCCTCATATGCCGCACCATTCGGATCTACATGAAGGATCTTCGTCGACGGAATATCGATATAGTTCATCAGGAACAGCCCGAGTATAAACGCCAGAAGCAGATTGAAGAACGGTCCCGCGATCGTTGTTGCGATCCTGGACCAAACATTCGCTTTTCTGAACGAAGAATTGGCTATTATGGAAGCAAGATCTTCGTCACCTCTGTCCGCATCAAGATCATCGAACACACATGCCGCACCGAGCAGTATGACACGCAGCGATATCTTCGTCCCGTGCTTTGTCGTCCACCCTGCGATCTTCGGACCGAATCCCACAGTGAATTCGACAACCTCTATCCCGTTTAATCTGGCGATCAGAAAGTGTCCCAGTTCATGGACAAATACTATCACCGCCAGAATGAGTATACCTATCAGTATCTTCAACTTATTTCTCCCGCATGTTTGTCAACGCTTGCTATCGCCGCCTTCTCGGCATCGAGTATCTCATCCACCGAAGGATCGTCAATTACGGTCGCCTCGTCCATCGCAGCCTTTATAAGATCCGCTATATCCGTAAAGCCTATGGCCCCTTTCAGGAAAAGTGCCACGGCTCTCTCATTTGCGGCATTGAATACGGTTGGCATGCTTCCTCCGCGACGTGCTGCGGTATACGCATGCTTGAATCCCTCGAACCTGTCGGGATCGGGACGCTCAAACGTCATCGACGCAAGTTCAAACAGGTCCACCCTCTTCGTCGCAAGATAAGGGCGCTTGGGATAATACAGCGCATACTGTATCGGAACCTTCATATCGGGACATCCTAGCTGCGCCATTATCGCACCGTCTCTAAACTGAACCGCAGAATGGATTATCGACTGGGGATGTATTACAACTTCGATATCATCAAGGCCCACTCCGAACAGGTGACACGCCTCCATGACTTCAAGACCTTTATTTACAAGAGTAGCCGAGTCGATCGTGATCTTCGCTCCCATATCCCAGTTAGGATGTTTGAGCGCATCCTTTGCCGTCATACCCTTCAGTTCCTCGCGGCTTCTGTTTCGGAACGGACCTCCCGATGCCGTGAGTATTATCTTCTCAAGTCCGTCATGATCCTCTCCGTGAAGGGACTGGAAAATGGCACTGTGCTCACTGTCGACAGGATACAGATCAACACCGTACTTTTTGACCATAGGCATTATGATATGCCCTGCACATACAAGCGTTTCCTTATTGGCAAGAGCTATGTCATGCCTTGCCTCTATCGCCGCTATGGTAGGCCTGATCCCGATCATACCGACCATCGCGGTCAATACGATATCCGCCTCGTCCATCGAGGCCGCTTCAATAAGACCGGACATTCCGGATACAACCTTTATACCCGTTCCGGAAAGCCTCCCTGAAAGCTCCTCGGCTGCCTTTTCATCATACATCGCGACAAGCTTCGGAGCAAACTCTCTGGCCTGGCGCTCCATAAGATCTACACTCGAATTGGCCGTAAGAGCAACCGCGTCAAGTTCATCCTTATGATCTCTTATTATCTCAAGGGTCTGCGTGCCGATCGAACCGGTCGAACCCATGACAACAATCTTTTTCATGTTAAAGCACTCTTTCGATCAGAAATACCGAAATAAAATATATCATAGGCGCAGTAAAGATCGCGCTGTCAAACCTGTCCAGTATCCCGCCGTGTCCGGGAATGAGGCTGCCGTAATCCTTTATCTCGAAATTACGTTTTATCGCACTCGCCGACAGATCGCCTATCTGTGATACGGCGGCACCTATCGCACAAAGTATCGCGAACATCGCCACTATCTGCATTCCGGCATCGAAATGATCCCTTACAAAATAGCCGTATACCCCACCGCATATCGCAGGCCCAAGAATACCGCCGATTGCTCCCTCTATCGACTTCTTGGGGGAAAGCTTCGGGCAGAGCCTGTGCTTACCGAAGAGCATACCCGTAAGGTAAGCAAATACGTCGCAGAACCACGAGCTTATGAAGATCAGCCAGACAAGCCAGATACCGTCTTCAAAACTCCTCGTAAGGTATATAAAGCTCAGCATCACACAGACATAAAAGAATCCGTAGAACGTATAAACTATATCCTTTGATTCGTATTTTGGAAACGTGAAAACATATGTGGCAAGTATTACAAGAAGGAACAATACCGTCGTAAAGATCACTATCAGAAGATCCCGTTCGGTCATATACAGCAGTATGTAATATGCGATCGCAAACGCATATCCGATCCCTGTGATGACGTTAAAATATTCGTTGTCCCCAAGTACTCCGGTAGCATGATAGAACTCATACATACCGATGACCGAAACCACGATGAGAAGCAAAGGAAGATATACTCCCCCGAGCCACGCAAAGGCAAGCATGACAGCCGCAACAACCGCTCCGCTCACAAGTCTTGTCTTAAACATCATTCCTCCTCGCCCGTTCCGCCGAATCTTCTGTCTCTCTTCCCGTACGCCTCACAGGCCCGCATCAGTTCCTCTTTGGAAAAATCAGGCCAGTACACATCCGTGAAATAGAACTCACTGTAGGCAAGCTGCCATAACAGGAAATTGGACAGCCGCTGTTCACCGCTCGTCCTTATCAGAAGATCAGGGGCCGGAATGCCCTTTGTATCAAGGTATTCCTCAAACAGGTCTTCAGTTACCTTCCCCTCTATCTTTCCGGCCCTTACATCTTCGATGATGTGGTTCATTGCCCTCATCATCTCGTCACGGCTGCCGTAGTTTATCGCAACCTGAAAATGCAGTCCGGTGTTGTCTTTGGATGCTTCCTCAAGATCGGCTATCGACTGTTTGATATCATCATCCAGTCTGCTCTTGTCTCCGATGACGCGCACACACATATTGTTCTTCTTCGCGGTCTGACGGCACGTCTTCATATAATTGCGCAGAAGCTTCATGAGCTGGTTGACTTCATCGTCGGGCCGGCTCCAGTTCTCCGTTGAAAAAGCATATACGGTGAGATAATTGATTCCCATCTTATATGCTTCTTCACATATGACTTCCACGGTCTTGGCGCCCTGGATATGCCCGTAATTACGTGGCATACCCTTCTTCTTCGCCCACCGGCCGTTTCCATCGAGTATTATGGCTACATGATTCGGTATCTTCATTATTATACGGTCATTATATCCTTGGACTTGCTGTCGATCATTGAATCGATCTCTTTAATGAACTTGTCGGTTGTCTTCTGAAGTTCATCCTCAAGATCCTTAACTTCATCCTCGGAAATATCATCGGATTTGGAAAGCTTCTTGATCGCGTCATTTCCGTCACGACGGATGTTTCTGACAGCGACCTTGGCCTCCTCGCCCTTCTTCTTTATATCCTTAACAAGATCTTTCCTTCGTTCCTCGGAAAGTTCAGGGAACACAAGTCTTATCACATTACCGTCGTTAGTCGGGTTGATGCCGACATCCGATGCCTGGATCGCCTTCTCGATATCCTTTAAAATGCTCTTCTCCCAGGGCTGGATCTGGATGATCCTGGGATCGGGTACTGAAACATTTCCGACCTGCTGGATCGGAGTCGGCGTTCCGTAATAGTCCACACGTATCTTATCAAGCACATGGGGATTTGCACGTCCTGCGCGTACAGCGGAATACTCTGACTCGAGATGGTCTATGGTCTTCTGCATTTTGTCGGAATACTCTTTTACTTTCTCATTCATAATGCTTCGCTCCTTAATCGATATACATCAAACAGTTACACGCGTTCCGTTAAAATCACCCTGCACGGTCCTTACAATGCTGTTCTCCTCGTTAAGTGAGAATACGTACATGGGCATATGGTTCTCCATTGCGAGTATCGATGCCGTAAGATCCACAACCTGGAGCTTTTTCGCAACGACATCTTCGATCGATATTTCGTCGTAACGCTTTGCGTCGGGATTCTTCGCCGGATCGGAATCATATACACCGTCCACGGCCTTGGCCAGAAGTATCGCCTCAGCCTCAACTTCAACAGCACGAAGCACGACTCCCGTATCCGTCGAGAAATACGGATGACCCGTTCCGCCCGCAAAGAACACGACCATTCCTTTTTCGAAATACTTGTTGGCACGGTCCTTCGAGAACAGCTTCGTGAAACTGCCTATCTCAAACGGAGTCAGGATGCTTGTCTTCATCCCTTCCGAACGGAATATCTCCGATACATATATGCAGTTCATAACGGTAGCAAGCATTCCAATCTGGTCGGCCTTGGTACGGTCGATCCTCTCGCTGCTCCTGCCTCTCCAAAAGTTCCCGCCTCCTATCACTATACCCACCTGGGTACCTGAGGAGACGATCTCTTTTACCTGAACGGCCACCGCTCTTACGGTATCTTCGTCAAAACCGGTCTTCTTGTCGCCAGCAAGTGCTTCGCCGCTAAGCTTCAGCAATACTCTCTTCATATATTAACCTTCCGTAAAGAAACTTGAAGGGCTGACCTCCGCATAACACTGCGAGCACAGACCCTCGATGGCTGCACCGTTGTTGATCTGGATCGATTTGCTCTTGATGTTACCCATGATGATCGATGTCGAGTCAAGAACAACCGGACCTCTGACATCTATATCACCCTTAACTGCGCCTGCGAGAACCGCACTCGTTGCGGACATATTGCCCTTGATAACCGTGCTCTGTCCAACCTTGATCGATCCGTTTGATACAACTTCACCTATGATCCTTGCGCCGTCGGCGAAAATCTCTTCCGCCTTGGAATCGCCTTCGATATTACCTGTGATATTGAGCTTTCCTGCAACCGTAACATTACCTTTAACGGTCCCCATGATATCAAGCGATCCGTTTGTCTGAATGTCTCCGGTAATAGTCATTCCGTTGGGGATGACACCTGTCTCGTTTGCACCTTCCGCGATCGTGTTGATGGGAGCGGGAGCCTCCTGAGTCTGTGAGAATATGGGCTCTGTTACCTGATTGGGAACTTCGGCCTTTGGAGGTTCCTGTGAGAATATAGGCTCCGTTACAGTAGTTGCGGGAGCGGGAGCCTCGGGCTCGGGAGCAAAAATGGGTTCCACAACGGGCTTGGGAGCTTCTTCCTTAGCCGGTTCGGGTGCGAACACTGGCTCAAGAGCAGGCTTGATCTCTTCGGTATATACGGGAATCTCCACAGGTGCGGGTTCGGGTGCTGCGGGAGCGCTCTCTGCAACGGGTGCCGGAGCGGGCTCAGCTACAGGTGCGGGAGCGGGTTCCGGAGCCGCCTCAAACATAGGCTCTGCTGCGGGAGCTGCATCTGCTTCGTCAAGACCCTTGATAAGCTCGGCAAGATCGTCCTGTCCGATGGGAGCCGATGTTTCAGAAATGGTATCCACCATCTGGGGTGCTGCGGCAGCACCGCCCTCTTCGGGCATCAGTTCATTGACCGCCTGTGAAAGATCATCCTTAAAATCCTTGAAAAAACTCATTTTGCTTCCTCCATTCAATTTGTATTTACATTAATCTCCGATAATATAGTGCTGTATCGTCATCGTTGTATCATCAATGGGCTCTATCGGAATGTCGCTTTCCTGTATCGCTTCAATGATATGAGGCAGCGCTTCAACCGTGCTTGTCTTATTCGACAGGTCATGGAAAAGGATCATTGCTTCCTCGTATTCATTAAGATCCGCAAGCGAATTCTCGATGATCTTGTCTGCGGGGAGCATCGGATTCGTAGCATCCCCCGCGACAACGTTCCAGTCAAAGTACGTAAGTCCCCTCTCGTCGAGCACCTTTATAAAGTCCTTCATCGGGATCCTTGACACACTGTTGCTGGAGCCGCCCGGAAATCGGTAATAAACGGGTTTGACTCCCGTGACATCATATAGCAGCGAGGATATCTCATCGAGGTCTTTTGTAAATGCTTTGACCGAAGAGTATATCTCGTTGTATTTGTGTGAGTATGAATGCATGCACAGAACATGACCTTCATCGACGATACGCTTGTACATCTCCTGAAGTTCGGGATTCGTTGTCCCCACAACGAAGAAGTTTCCCTTAACATCATATTCATCAAGTATATCGAGTATCTTGCCCGTATTGGCACTCGGTCCGTCATCGAATGTAAGATAGACCTTCCTCGGCCATGCTGTTCTGGCACTGCCGCCCGAGCTTTGTTTATCGAAAGCCCCTATGTCGATAAGCGACAGTTCATTGCTGATCGCGCCGACGGCGCTTGAAAGTTCATCGACGGAAGAATTGACGGAACTGATCTTCTCGATAAGGCTGTTCTGGTTCATCGTAATGTGTCCCATCTCTTCTTCGATGGCGTCTATCCGCCTATCCTCGTTGGATATCATGATAAACAGTGCGACACATAAGGCTATAGCGACCAGAAAGACCACATAAGGTCCGAATATGATCAGTTGTTTCAACCTTCGCACACGCATACCCTTCCCCCATACGTTACATATTATAGAGGTTTTTATACCCGCTTGCAACAAGATATTGTAGTTTTGTGAATGTTTAACGATGTTATTTTATAACAAAAAAACGCCTGCCGTTTGGCAGGCGCTTTGTATATTATGAATTGTGAATAAATCAATAACCGTATTCCTGAGCCCAGTAGCATGTGCCGCCGTCATCTTCGTAGATACCGATGGCAACCTTTGCGAACTCATCGTAAAGAATGTTGTCTCTGTGTGTCGGGCTGTTCATCCATGCATCAACCGCATCTGTTGCGTTGCTGAAACCGAATGCAAGGTTCTCACCACCCTGGATCTTACTGTTAACTGTATACCAAGCCTTGCCGTTGGGACGTGTATGTGAGAACTTCTCTGAGCACTCTTTTGCTCTTACGGAGCAAACCGTCTCAAGGTTCTGATCCCATTTCAGGCTGTCAAGACCTGCTGCTGCTCTCTCTTCGTTAACCTGATTGTAAGCTTCAAGAGCTTCGGCACGAAGACCTGTATCAACATCTGAAGCATTTGAAAGAGCTACTGCTTCGCTGTCGAGGTATGTAACCTCTTCATTCTGGATCTCTGCAAGTGAACGCTTTGCGAACTCGTCATAGAGGCCGGTCTCATTGCCGCCCGCTATTCCGAAATACGCTGCTGCTGATGCTACCAGCAATCCTCCTGCAGCTAAACCGGCTATCAATTTCTTATTCATAATTCGAACCTCCTAACATCGTCTGTGCACACGCACAGATACACACATTCCTTCGGTTACTTAGATTATGTCACATAATCCTATAGAATGCAACACTTTTTTCAAAAAAATATTACATTTTATTTCTCATGTGACGGATCAGGTTCTTTTCTTCCCAATTTTCCTGTTCACTTATAATGACGTTACACGTCTCAAAAAAGGTTCAAAAATTTTTAATATTCTCTCTCATCATACTCTTCATAATCGTCATACTCGTAATAATCCTCATCTTCCGCATCATATCCGTCATACTCCTCCGGCACGGTATGAACATGCGACATCTTCGGTTTCCTGACAAATATGGCCATAAAATGACTGTGGTGGATGATAAAGATCGCAACGATCATGAATATATGGGCTATGAACGTTGATACGAGAACACCGTTTCCTATAAGAAGATAGTCCGATGTGAAACCGGTATATGCCATAAATGCCGTATATGCAAGCCCGAGTATCAAAAGCGGGAAGTTAGCCAGCGCCTCGAGAAGTGTCTTGATCGTTTCCCGAAAAGATACATCGAAGTAAATGAAACGACCGATCATCAGGCCGAGAAAATACATTATGAAGCCGTCATAATTGTCATTCTCGTAAATGAACTTAATATACAGGAATATCAGTATCACATAAACCATTCCGAGAATTCTTATACTGCCCCTGTCACCCGTTGTCATCTTATGAAGCGGGATGAGCAGCCTGTCGAGTATGTTATTGACCACTATGGACAAAAGGATCAAAAAAAGCAGCAGGAAATCTTTGTACTGATCCCAGAACTCGCGAAATCCGGAGCCGCCCGGTACAAATCTGTCAATAATATAGTATATCGCAAGAAACGACAGTATCGATGCACCCGAAAACACCATCTCGTAAAATCGCTGGATGGTGTTATTGGCCTTTTCGTAATAAAATTGTCTTCTCTCGCTTCTGTCGACAAACCTTACCTGACAGAAAACTATCATAAGTATATAGAATACACATATAACCGAAAATGCCAGAGCAAGTGCCAAATACAAAAGCATGCTCTTCGGATCGGTATAGTGCTCCCAATAATCCGCAAATGTCACAGTATCTCCCCTATCTGCAGATGATCTTTGCTATCTCTTCGAAACCTGCTCCCGCCGGGATAGTATGGTTGCCCGTTGATATCCTTCTGTCATATCCGTGCGCACACAGATATGAATTAAACTCAGCGGCGTTCGTTATCACACCCGCAGCCTTAAGCTGGTTGCATACCGTTTCGGATCCGCTTCCCTTCGCAACATTTATCGTTGCGCCACCTCCGGTTCCCGACGATGCCGGAGCCTTAGTCGGTGTGGGGGTTGGGGTTGGCGTTGGCGTTGGTGTTGGTGTTGGTGTCTTAGTCGGCGTCGGCGTAGGTGTTGGTGTCGGTGTAGGTGTCTTGGTCGGCGTCGGCGTAGGTGTCGGTGTCGGTGTAGGTGTCTTGGTCGGCGTCGGCGTTGGTGTTGGTGTCGGTGTAGGTGTCTTGGTCGGCGTAGGCGTAGGTGTTGGTGTCGGTGTAGGTGTCTTGGTCGGCGTAGGTGTCGGTGTCGGAGTAGGTGTTTCAGTAGGTGTTGGTGTTGGTGTTGGCGTCGCTGTCTTGGTCGGCGTCGGCGTCGGCGTTGGTGTCGGCGTTGCCGTAGTCGTGGATACAAGCGTCCTGTCCTCTTCAACCATGCCAAGCTGAGCGGCCCTCTCCTTGATCTCCTCGTCAGTCATCGATTCTTTTGTGTTTTTAGAAAGCGCGAGGCCCATCACGACAGCGGTTACCGCAATGCCGATCCCCAGGCCTCTGAGATAGTATTTGAGTTTCATTCTATTTACTCCATTGTGTGTCGCCGATCCTGATTCGACTTCGTCGAACGGCTCCACGTGCAGCCGGGTTCTTCCCACTTCGTGGGCCCCTCCTGCCTGACTTACTTGAACAGATCCAAAACCAGCTTGACTTCACCGACCCCAAGTCCGAGTGTCTTGGCGATCTGAACCGTATCAAGGCCCTGCTCCGCCATAGCCAGTATCTTGTCGTTGTTATTTGCGGGTGCCTGCGTGTCGTCCTTTCCCATCGCCTCGAAATCGGCTGTCGTTGCGGCGCCGTCCGCAGGTGATTCGACGTTCACTATGTTTCCGCCTTTATATGCTCCACCCGAAAGAATATCGTAAACGACTTTCTCCTTAAGAGGTTCGGGCGCATCCGCTGTTATTGCTTTTGCTATCGCGTTTTCGGGCTTGTCTATACCGAGAAGCTGTGCCTCAATCTTCGACTGCGTAAGCGCGATGCCCCTTGATTTGGAATTACCTGATTTTCCGGTCGCGGCAGCGGCCGGGCCGCTTTCAAACACAACAGGCTCGGCATCCGGAATCTCTATGTCAAATACCGACTTCTGTTCGTTCGTAAGCCCTTTCTGCGAAACAGATGCAACGCTCATTCCGCGAAGCAGCGTTTCCGAAGCATCCATCGCATCGTGTGAGATGGTCTCGATCTTACTCGCGGCTGCGTCAGCCTCCCTTATCGTATTGTTAAGGGCGGTCTGCTTGTCCTTGAGCATGTCATAAAGGAACATGACTTCCTGATGATTCTTGTTGATCTCCTCCAAGACGGTTCCGGCATATTCGCCGACAGCCATGATCTTCTCGTTGGAAACCTTCTCGAGCGATCTCTCGGCCTTATCAACGGCAAACTCAACCGTCTCATTCGTCGCTTCGCCGACTCTGAGTCTCATCGTGTCGACTTCCTGCTCAACGAGACGTCTTGCCTCTTCCTTTTCGGCAGCGATCTCTCTGGAGGACTTCTTCATCGGAACCTCCGGCATCAGAAAGCTTATCACAAAAATAATCACTCCCGTTGCAAGGAGTGCTATTTCCATAGGTGTCATTCTACCCTCCCAAGCTGCATAATGACGATCAGATAGTTATATTGAATCCTCCCGTGTTCAAAGGTATGACTCTGCCTTCATCCGGGATCTCATCTTTCTTCTTTGTGTTACGATTCGAGAAGTACTTGTTCCTGCCTTCTTCCTTGGCATCGTGCTCCGTGCCCGACTTGTCGGCATTGTCCTTCGTGTGCACGGTCTTGACGTGCGAATCGTCGTTCTTCTCTATATTTTCCTGTATAAGGACATGCTGTGTCTGCGGATGATCGTTCTCGTTCTGCTTGATGACCGAGAAATCCATCGCGCGCATGACCATATTGTTGTTCTCAAGCGGTGAGATCATATTACAGCCCTCTTATACGAACGTCCGCACCTTCCTTGACGAATTTACTGTGCTGGACGGCCGTTGAAAGTGTCGTCGTTGTCTCGCTGATGGTGATCTTCGTTCCGGGATAAGCGAATCCCTCGACCTTAACGCAACTCTCGGTCGCATTTGTATCGTCAAGAACCTCCATGAGCTTGTTCATCTCTTCGACCTTGGCATCAAGATTTGCTTTGAGTTCCTTGTATGCCTGCGAAGCCTGTTTGAAATATATTATCTGCTCGGGGCGAAGCTTCTCTCCCGCCTTGAGCTTTTGAGAAAACGTAACGATAACGGGTTCAGCCTGCTCCACCTTTTTCCTTGCCTCAGCTATCTCGGAAGTAAGTGACTGGGCCTTGAGCTTAAGCTTCGGATCCGTTCCGACTTCGATCTCCGTCGTAACGCCCATCGTCGATCCTATGATCTTACACGAAACGGTCGAAGGAGTCCTGACAACACCGCCGGTGATAAATCCTTTCTTACCGGTAACGGTAACATCACCCTTTGCAACGACATTGCTGTGAAGGATGGCCTCGGAATGAACGTATCCGCCCGATGTGACGCTCGCATTCTCGATAAACTTGGATACGACATTACCGCCGGCGATTATCGTTCCCTTGCCCATTCCGTTCATGCCTCTTGCTATCGAAACATTTCCGGTGGCTTCGACGATCGCGTTCTCCACGACGCCTCTTACTTCGACATCACCTTCCGCTTTCACCGAAAATCCCGTCTTAACGTTACCGAGAACGCAGACATTTCCGGCATAATCTATGTTACCGGTGGATGTGTCGACATCCGACACCTCGTAAACATCGAAAACGAACACCTTGCCCTCAACAAGGGATGCATGTCCGTTAACCGTGGAAGTTATCGTCAGTTCATCCTCGGAAAGCTCAATGTTGCGCCCGTACTTGAGCATCAGTTTCTTGACTTCCCTCGGAGGAAGCGTATCTCCGACAACGTTGAATCCGGGCTCTCCGGGAATCTCACGCGTCAGCGTTGCAAGCTTATCCCCCGCTTTAACGATACTGATCGCCGACAGTGAGAAGAAATCGACCGAACCGTCCTCGTTAAGCTTGGGCTTGAGGTTAGGGTTCGTATTGAAGAAATACTCTATGCTGGCATCCGTTCCGTCGGTAGGCTCAACACCCTTTGCCAGAACGTAATCAGTACAGTACTGTCTGTCTTTGAGAAATCCCGCGATAGCCTCGTCATCGATACCTCTGTTGACTCCCTGAAGCTTAAGGGTACTCTTGATATCGGCTTCCGTTATCGAAGCGCCGCTCGTCGAGGGCGGATAGAACCTGCACACCGCCTTCATCTTGTCCTGAGAGATACGCACGATAAAGCTCTCCGGACACGGAATTCCTTTTTTGCTTGCTATCTTGATATTCTGCGGTTTGGACAGATTATCGACCGCATTTTTGAGAGCGACAATATCTACATCGGGAAATCCTTTCGCAACAAGAAAATCCCTCATCTCATCAACCTGTATCGGAGCGCCTCCGTCCATCGGCGGATAAAGTGTAACGAACGATTCATTGTCAGTAAGTACGAGTTTGAAGTAACCGTTTTTCATAGTAGTGTCCCTCTCCGTTGCGCAAGCGCATTCAACCTGTTGTAAGTATTCCCATGTAACCGCCCATCTTGGTCTTCATCTTACCAAGGGCTTTTGTGTGAAGCTGTGAGACTCTCGACTCGGATACTTCAAGGACATTGCTGATTTCCTTCAGAGTCAGTTCCTCGTAATAATACAATACTACCACCATTCTCTCTTTCTCCGTCAGGAGATTAAGGGAATCGGCAAGCATCTTCTTAAGTTCCTCGTTTTCTATATGTTCTTCCGGCCTTGCTATCTGAGATGACAGTCCGCGGTTATCCGCAACATCGCTTCCCTGTTCCACAAAATCATCCAGAGAAACGAGATTGGTGACGTTCATCTGTGCCTGCCAGCCGGCATATTCATCTTCGGTGATCCCGAGAGCCATGGCAACCTGTTCGTCGGTCGCCGTCTTGCCCGTCTGGGCTTCGACTTCGGAAATTGCCGCACTTATCTGTTTCTGACGCTGACGGACCGTTCTGGGTATCCAGTCCATTTTTCTGATCTGATCGAGAATTGAACCTCTGATACGGAGAGATGCGTATGTTTCGAATTTGACGTCCTTGCCCGCATCAAACTTGTCGATCGCATCGATAAGCCCGAATATTCCGTATCCGCACAGATCGTCGTATTCTACGTTATAACCCAGATACATGGAAAGTCGCCCCGCAACAAGCTTTACGAGCGGAGCATACTCCAATATGAGTTTTTCCCGAAGTTCGGGTGTCGGATTAGTTGAATAATCCTTCCATAACTTCAGTTTTGCCTTGTCATCCATGAGCCCCCCTATGCACCGGCTTCATCCCTTTCGTCTCCCTCTTCGGATAAAGCGGCTTCAGCATCCTCTGCTTCTTCATCTTCCGAAATCTCAGTCTTCTCGACAACTTCCCCTTCGTCATCGACCCTGTCTTCATCCGGTTCTTCGATATGAAATGAATCAAAGATCAACTTGATAACGACTCCTATTATCAGAAAAACTACAAGAGTCAGTACCAGTATCGCCAGCATTTCGGTAAGATCATAACCGTTGATATAAGTGACGATCGTTGAGACCGCACCTGCCGACAGCATTACCAGGGCAGGTATTTTCTTCGTATTCATAAAACGCAGTGCATCCGTTTCCTAGATTGTCTTAACTCCCTTGCCGACGGCCTTGATTATATAGTCTCCGGTCTCGGGATAGAATTCAACGGTACGACCGAAGTTAAGTCCGGTATCCTCCGCAAGGATCCTTATCTTAAGTTCGGCAAGTACTTTCTTGACCGCCTCGACATTTCTCTGTCCTACCGCAGTCATTTCGCTTTTGGACTGGAACTGGAACATCTGAGCTCCGCCGGCTATCTTGGCAACGAGCCTCGAACGGTTGCCGCCCGCTTCCACGATTATCCTGACGAGTTCCTTTGCACCCGTATCGGCATACTTCGGTATATTGACCGCTCCCGAAAACTGAGTACTGTCCGGAAGCATTATGTGTGCCAGTCCGCCTATCTTTGTGATGGGATCTCTGATCGCGATCCCTACACACGATCCCAGACCAAGTGTTGTTACTGCATCAGGTGCCTTACACAGCTTCAGATCAGCCATGCCCACCTTAATCATGTTACCCATTAAAAAAACTACCTCTACATTCCCAGTGAAGTGAGTATCTTATCGTACGATTCAAGATCAGGTACAAGAATAAAATAACCTTCAAGCTTGACATCATCCGTGAACTCGGTGGCGATAAGAAGCATCTTGTCACCAATAGCGCCGAACTCGATAGCGGGCACCGACAGAATCGCTGCGCACATATCGATCGATATATCCGGCGGAGAAGGGTAGATGTTTAAGTTTGTAAGTGTCGAAAGAGACGACAGGTAAGAACCCGTGATGATGTTTCCGATCTCTTTGAGTGCCGAAAGCTCCATCTCGTCAAAATCACCTGAAGGATCTTCGTTGCTTGTTCCCATGAGCTTTGCGACAAGAGCCTTGGCGGATGATTTTTCCAAAAGGAACATGATGGATCCCGATATATCCCCTTCAACAACGAGATATATTCCGGCCATTATCTGTTCCTCGCCGCCCATAGCTTCACCGACCTGCGAAAACTCAAGAAGGTCTACCTTGGGGACATGCATGTCGACTTTGGTTCCGATCATCTGTGCCAGAGCCGTAGTGGCATTACCGGCACCGATGTTTCCTATTTCGCGGAGTACATCGAAATATACTCCTTCCATATTGTTAAGATCAACTTTTGCCATTTATGAATTTTCCTTATCGCTTATGACCGCATTAAGATCCAGAAGTGAGATCAGCGTTTCACCGTTCTTACCGATACCGTTGATGTATGTCTCGTCAACCTTTCTGTCGCGGATGACTTCATCGATCGATGTCTCGTCCAGAGTAACAACCTCTTTGACTTCGTCAACGATCAGTCCGATCGGAGCATTGTTCTCGAGCTTCACAATTATGATCCTTGTCTTGTTCTCGTATACGTCAGGCTCGAGTCCCATCTTGACACGAAGGCTCATTACCGGAACAACCTCACCACGGATGTTAATAACGCCCGCAAAATACGGCTGAACGTCCGGAACACGTGTGATGCTCTGCATCCTGACAATGTTGTCGATATAGCTTATATCTATACCGTACTGCTCCTCGCCGATCTTGATAACAATATACTGAACAGTGTCATATTCCCTGGCAATATTTAACGCATCCATTTTCTATCCTCCTATATCAGAACGTTGGCATCAAGTATCAGAGCAACTTCGCCGTCACCGAGGATAGTTGCGCCCGATATGAGACGCGAGCTGCAGTTGATGTATTTACCGAGTGACTTGATAACGATCTCCTGCTGGCCGATCAGTTCATCGACAACGAGGCCGGCAAGCTGATCACCCTTCTTGACGATGATAACGACCATATTATTGGACTTTTCTTTTTCGGTCTCAACACCGAGCACATCTCTGAGTCTGATGATCGGGATGACCGTATCACGAAGGTTGATAACTTCTCTTGCCTCAACGTACTTGATATCTTCTTCCGCAACATCTTCGATCGTCTGAATGCTTCCGAGTGAGATAGCGTACTTCTCTTCTCCAACAACAACCATGAGAGCCTGGATGATCGCAAGTGTAAGAGGAAGTCTGATCGTCCATGTACTTCCCTCGCCGAGCTTTGTCTTGACGGAAACATCACCGCCGAGTGCTCCGATCTTACTTCTTACGACATCAAGACCAACGCCTCTTCCCGATACATCCGATACGACCTTGGCCGTTGAAAAGCTCGGAAGGAACAGAAGATCGATGATGTCTTTCTCACTCATCGTCTCAGCCTGTTCGGGTGTGATCGTTCCGCGCTCAATGGCTTTTCTCTTAACGGCTTCGGTATCGATACCGTTACCGTCATCTCTTACTTCTATTACAACGTTGTTACCGTCCTGGTAAGCATCGAGATAGATCTGGCCGACATCGTTCTTGCCGCGTTCACGACGAACATCAAGTGATTCGAGTCCGTGATCGGCACTGTTACGAAGAAGGTGCATCAGAGGATCACCGATCTCATCGACCACGGTACGGTCAAGTTCCGTCTCTTCACCGGACATATGAAGTTCCATCTGCTTGTTAAGCTTCTTGGAAAGATCCCTGATCATACGAGGGAATTTATTAACAACACTCTCGATGGGAACCATTCGAACTTTCATGACCGACTCATGAAGGTTCGTGGTAACGCTCTCGAGGTATTCGATCTGCTCGTTGAATCCCGAGTGTGAACTTGAACTCTCGCTTGTTGCGAAACTTACAAGAGAGTTCTTGGCGATGATAAGCTCGGATACAAGGTTCATGAGAACATCGAGCTTTTCGATATCGACACGGACCGTTCTGTTGACTGCCGGCTTTGCTGCGCCGCCCTTCTTGTTGTCGCCGCCCTTTGAATCCTTTGCGGCCGGAGCGGGTGCCGTGGAAGTCGAACTCTGGCTCGCTGCGGGAGCGGTTGTCTCTGCCTGTTCCGTTGCGGGAGCTGCTGCCTCATCCTCTTCCTCTTCGTCCTCGTTCGCGATCTTAGCCTTATCCATATCGATCACATCAGCAATGACATGGTCGATCTCGGAAACGCTCATAACCGCTTCCTTAACCTTATCGATCTCAGCTTCCGTAACAAAGTACAGTGAGAAATCGAAATCAAACTTCTCATCTTCTATATCCTGCACCGAAGGTTCGGAAATGATAACCTCACCCATCTCCTCCAGAGCCTTGAATACGAGAAATGCTCTGGCTGCTTTAAGTATGCAGGATTCCTGTATGAATACCGTTATACCGTAAACCTTGGAATTATTCTTGATCGCTTCCGAAATGACATGCTGTTCGGGCTCGTGGAGAACAATGTCGTTCCACTTGCCTTCCTCGCCCGAAGCGGAAGCTTTAGCTTCCTTCTCGGGTGCCTTGGCTTCTTCTGCCGCAGCTTCCTTCTTCGGAGCTTCTCCGCCTCCTCCGTTAAGAATGGCCTGGAGTTCCTTGATGATAGGCTCATTATCGTTCGTGCCTTCATCCTGATTTTCGGAGATGTTTTCTCTGTACTCCTCAAGCGCATCAAGTGCCTGGAACAGGATATCAACCATGTGTCCGTCGACCTTGATCTTGCCGTTTCTGACTTCGGAGAAAACGTTCTCCATGTCATGAGTCAGGTTCTGCATCCTCTTATAGCCCATCGTTCCGGCCATACCCTTAAGGGAATGCGCCGCACGGAAGATCTCATTAATGGTATCTTCGTTTTCCGGCTCATTCTCGAGGATCATCAGCTGATCCGAAAGAGTCTGCAAATGTTCGTTTGTTTCATCGAGGAAAATTCCGAGATATTGGCTTACATCCATAATTAACGTACCCCCACGTTCTTAGTAATCTGTCCCGCGATATGATCCAGCGGAACGACCTCGCTGACCAAACCGGTCAGAGCGATTGCCTTTGGCATTCCGTACACTGTAGAAGTGTCCTGATCCTGAGCGATGATATATGTCTGTTTCTTCAGGTCGAGATTCTTGATACCTTCCGTACCGTCCATCCCCATGCCGGTCATGACAACACAAATGACTTCGTCAAAATCACAGCCTGCAAGAGACTCGTACATGTAATTGGCGCTCGGTTTGACTCCTTCCCTGGTCGGTTCATCCGAATACTTGATGTAATGAGAGCCGCCTCTCTTCTCGACCTTCATGTGCTTACCGCCCGGAGCGATGTACACATGTCCCGGCACGAGCATCTCTCCGTCTTTGGCCTCGGTGACCTCGACTTTTGATAGCTCGTTGAGTCTGTCCGCAAGCGATGCCGTAAATCCCTGGGGCATATGCTGTACGAGAAGTACAGGGACCGGTAATCCTGCCGGAAGATACGGTATCACCTCACACAGTGCCTTCGGACCTCCCGTGGAACTGGCTATTGCCACGATCCTGTTACGCCCTTTGTGTTCAACGTTTCGGATCTTAATCCCGCCTGTAGACTTCGGTGCTTCGGCCGTCCCGGCCGTTGCCGCCGTTGTCGCAGCGAGTCTCTTCTTCGCGATCTCGTCTGCGGTCGTGTGGATATTGACGTCGAAACGTTTTGTGAACGTATGACTGCGCTCACCGTCTGCTTTAGAAGCCGCTACGGCTCCGCCGAATCTCGGCATCGGAGCATTTGCGACAGTATTCAGCAGATCCAGAAAACGCTTGGAAAACTTATCAACTCTTGCGTCTGCAACATTCTCGGGCTTCTTGATAAAATCAATAGCTCCGAGGGAGAGCGCATCGATCGTCTCCCTTGCGCCTTCGCTCGTTGTGGTGCTCGCCATAAGGATTCTCGCACTCACACGGGACTTCTGCATCTCCTCGAGCATCTGCAGTCCGGTCATCCTCGGCATATACACGTCCAGGATTACTGCATCGTACTGCTTCTCGCAGATATACTTGAAGCCTTCAGCGCCGTCGGTTGCGGTATTTACTACCTCAAACCTGTCATCGCCATTGATTATATCACAAAACACCCTTCTCATGAGTGCAGAGTCATCGACAATGAGAATTTTTTTCTTCATTTTTCCTCCAAAACCCCTTATTTATCGTCCCTTGCAGGCACAGTCACATTGTGAACCGCCCTGTTTTACAGTGTTCCGCGCTCCCTATGCCTCTGTTTACGCTCTTCTTCGAAGATATACTTGATTATACTCTCACGATCGTCGTTGACCATATTGACAAACTGAATACGGTTTTCAAAGGAATCTTCCCTGTTTTCGAGCGGAGCCGACTTGAGGACCTTTCCGACAAGTTTGTATTCGGTAACCGAGCCGTTTACGAACAGAGAGAACTGGAACCTTATAAGAGAACCTTCCGCATACTGGACTTTGGATATGAATCTTGCTCCGCCGCCGCTTATATCTACCATTGTTCCGTTGTCAAACGTAAGGTCCGTATCGATGAACTGGACCTGCTCGAGTCCGGTCGGCTTCTCGTCGGGATTGATGGCCTTGCTCTTCATATCGAGCACCGTATTGAGTCGGTAATACTCTCTTCTCTGGTATTTCTGAAGATCGGTCTCAAGCTCCATCGAGAGCACGAACAGGTTGTTGCTCTTATATCTTTCCACGACTCTTGCAAGGCACTGGTACAGGCCGTTCGGAGTGTAGAAGCACAGACTGTATTCGGCATCGACCGGCAGGAGCACGATCTTGCTCTGCTCCATGGGCATCGCGATCTTGATGATATCTTCCGATTCGATATCATACAGTTCGCTGCGATATGATTTTCTCGTAACCTCTCCGAGTTCGTCCGTCGTTTTCTTGATCGACTCGATCTCTATTTTGTTTCCTATCTGGACAAATTTGGAAATCATATTTACCCTCCTGTCTGTTACCTATCTGTTTCCCCTCACCATGGAGGCAAAGAATCCCGACATTCCGCGCTTATGGTATACCGGACCCGTCGCACCCGTCTCAAGCGCGGTCGCAAGGTCCGTGAACGCCTGTGCCGACTTGGAATTCGGATTCTGTATCGATATCGGCATCTGCTGCATGACGGCTTTGACCAGTTCATGGTCTTCAGGAATAACACCGATCAGCATCAGAGGTATCTTCAGATATCTGTTGACTACGGCATTAAGCTTTGTGTAAAGCTGACGCCCCTCCTCAAAGTTTCCGACCTTGTTCGCCACAACTTTGATCGAGGTGTTGGCACGGTCAAACTTCGGATGCCTTCCGAGCGCCTTAAGGAGCGAATATGAATCCGTTATGGATGTAGGCTCCGGAGTCGTAACGAGAAGTATCTCACCGCTTGCCACCAAAAACTCGAGCACAGCATCGCTTATGCCCGCACCTGTATCCACAATTATTACATCGGCCAAAAGGTCGAGCTCGCTTAGGTTCTTGATCAGATAATCTATGTAATCTTTCCCGAGATTGCTCAGGCTCGCTATACCCGAACCTCCCGAGATGAACCCGATATCCATGGGTCCCATGGTGATTATCTCACGGATGTTCTTGCCGTGATATATAAGGTCCGCAAGATTATGCTTCGGGATCGCGCCGAACATGACCTCAATGTTGGCCATTCCGAAGTCCGCATCAAATATTATAACCTTTTTGCCGAGCCTGCGAAACTGCACGGCAAGATTGATCGACACATTTGATTTTCCGACCCCGCCTTTTCCGCTCGTGACGGTGATGACTCTGGCGGCGGGTCGGCTCTGCAGCGCACTGTTTTTGATTATGTTCCGAAGTCCTTCTGCCTGATCCATCATTTACCTCCCAGGAGCTGCTTGACGGTCGCCTGCGGCGAAAATACTTCGATATCGTCCGGTACGTTCTGCCCGCACGTCACATATGACATTGAGGCACCGGTGTGCATGCACAGATTGAAGAGATTACCGAGTGTTGTCGTCTCATCGAGTTTGGTGAATATGAGCTTGTAATCGGTGAACTCCGAGTAAGCATCGGCTATCGCCAGAAGGTCACGGTACTTTGTCGTAGCACTGACAACAAGATACGTGTCCTTATCAACCGAGTCGTCGACACTCCTCAGAAAATGTGCCATCGAGTCTTTCTGATCGGCATTGTGCTGTGAGTGTCCCGCGGTATCTACAAGTATGTAATCGTAATCCTTGTAATCCTTGATCGACGTCATCATCTCGTCCTCGGTGTAGATAACCCTGAACGGAACGTCGAGGATGCTCGCATATGTGCGGAGCTGTTCGGCAGCGGCTATCCTGTATGTATCGGTTGTCAGAAGCACTACCTTTTTCTTGTGATTGACGCAAAGCTGCGAAGCGATCTTCGCAATGGTCGTTGTCTTGCCGACACCCGTCGGTCCAATGAAGAAAATCACACGCTGGCGTTCAAGCCCGAGCGGTATCGTAACAGGCTGGCCGAACTTAAGTATCATCTTCTGATATATGTTTCCGAGCAGGAAATCAACGCTGGCTTTTTGCGTGTTTATCTTTCCGATTTCGTCAAGAAGTTCGTTGGCATACTTTTCCGCCACTTCGTTGTCTATCAGTGTTTTATATATGAGCTTTAAGAACGCAACTGAAGAATCGTCATCCTCGCTTTGCTCAAACTCGTCCTTTTCCGGAGTCTTGGTGAGCTGTTTCTCAAGAAGCGACTGAAGATTATCGAGTCTCTGTTCAATGACCTTCTTGCTCTTGTCGACCTCTTCCTTAACGGGTTCCGGTTCGTCCTCATATACGGCGTAACGTGAAGGAGGCATTCCGCGGTTTATGCCCTCACGCGCAATGCTCTGTTTTGCGAGCATGGAGAATGCGTTACCGGCAGGCTTCTCACTCTCCTCTTCCATGCCGACGGTAACTTCCATAACGGGCTTTGCAAGAAAACTCAAGAAGCCTCTTTTCTTGATCGAACGCGTGCTCATGATCACGACGTTCTCGCCCATCTCCCTTTTAGCGGCCGATACCGCCTCTTCTTCTGTTTTGGCCTGAAATTTCTTGATTATCATTTATGCTGTCACCATTCCGACTGATTGCAATTCTACATTCGAATCAATCTCATTATATGATACTACAATTAGATCCGGATAGTAATCTTCCGTGAGTTTTTTGAAATACATTCGTACGATCGGTGATGTGATAACGATCGGATTCCTGCCGAGGTTCTCGAGCTTTGCGACTTCCTCTCCGACAGAGTTCATTATTTCCTTCGTCCTGTCCGGATCGAGAGTCAGGTATGCACCCTGCTCCGTCTGCTTGACGGAATTCATTATCTCCTGCTCGATCTTCGGGTCAAGAGTCACAACACTTGTTGCTTCGTTTGCCGCAAAGTACTTTGCGGATATGGCACGCTTAAGACTCTGTCTTACATACTCGGTAAGGACATCCGTATCTCTCGTGACCGTGGAATGATCTGCCAGCGTTTCGAATATCGACAGAAGGTCTCGGATCGAGATGCCCTCTTTCAGCAGGTTCTGGAGAACCTTCTGAATCTCGCCGAGTCCGAGAAGCTTCGGTGTCAACTCGTCAACAAGCGACGGGTTCGTCTCCTTGATGTTGTTGATAAGGTTCTGAACATCCTGACGCGTAAGAAGTTCCGAAATATGCTGACGGATGACTTCGGTAAGGTGTGTCGCGATGATCGAAGGCGGGTCGACAACCGTATAGCCGAGACTCTCCGCACGCTCTCTCTGAGATTCGGTGATCCATATCGCGGGCAGATGGAAAGACGGCTCGAACGTCTGGATACCTGATATCTCTTCTTCAACAAAACCCGGGTTCATGGCCATATAATGGTCGAACAGTATCTCACCCTCACTGACCTGGATACCCTTGATCTTGATTATGTACTGGTTTGGATTAAGCTGTATGTTATCCCTAAGTCTTATGATCGGAACGACCGTACCGAGTTCAAGTGCAACCTGACGACGTATCATAACGACTCGGTCAAGAAGGTCACCGCCCTGGTTAACGTCAGCAAGCGGGATGATACCGTAACCGAACTCGAGCTCGATCGGATCGACCTGAAGGAGCGAGACGACATTCTCCGGTTTCCTGACCTCTTCGGCTTCCTCCTCCGCGGTCTCCACGGACCTCTCCGTTTTGCTCACTTCTATATTGTTTGCAACGATCCTTCCGCCGACTATGAACAGCAATCCGATAGTCAGGAAGAGAACCATGCTAAGGGGGGTTACAACCCCGAGAAAACATATGACACCGCCGACAAAATACATCGCTTTGGGCATACCGAACAGCTGGGAAACGATAATGTTTCCGAAGTCTGCTTCCTTGGATCCTTTTGTGACAAGTATACCTGTCGAGAGTGAGATCAGAAGTGACGGTATCTGTGATACAAGTCCGTCACCTATCGTAAGGATCGTGTATTTGGAAATGGCCGAGTTGAAATCCATTCCCTGGCGAAGCATACCCATCGCGATACCGCCGATGATGTTGACAAACGTTATGATGAGTCCGGCCGTCGCGTCTCCTTTTACGTACTTGACCGCACCATCCATGGATCCGAAGAAGCTTGATTCTTCCTGGATCTTGGCACGTGCCTCTTTTGCTTCCTCGTCGGTTATTGCTCCGGTATTAAGGTCGGCATCTATCGCCATCTGTTTACCGGGCATAGCATCGAGCGTGAATCTCGCGGTTACTTCGGCAACTCTTTCCGAACCTTTGTTGATGACCATGAACTGAATGATTATCAGGATGATAAATACGATGGTACCCATTATCAGGTCACCGCCACCGACGAACTGACCGAATGTTTCTACAACGTTTCCGGGGGATCCGGTTGAAAGAATAAGTCTCGTTGACGATACGTTAAGCGATATCCTGAATATGGTCGTGAACAGCAAAAGAGTCGGGAAGAATGACATATCCAAAACTTCTTTTGCGAACATCGTATTAAAGAGCACCGCGAACGCAATCGAAATATTGATCGCGAGAGCTACGTCCAAAAGGCCCGAGGGGATCGGAACGATGAGGAATATGAATGCGCTAAGAAGATACAGCGCCACGCCTATATCGGGTACTGCAAATTTCTTCATATGCGATTCTCACCTCCTCCCCTATCCGGCTTGTCTTGCATTGTAAATAACAGCAAGAATCTCCGCCACGGTCTGATACAGTTCGGGCGGGATCGGGCTGCCCAGATCCACATTATAGTAAAGCATTCTTGCGAGCGGTTTGTTCTCGACGATCTCAACTCCAGCCTCGGCCGCTCTCTCCTTGATCCTCGCCGCGAGAAAATCCTCTCCTTTGGCGACAACGTAAGGAGCATCGAATATGTTCACGTCATACTTTATGGCAACAGCGAAATGCGTAGGGTTCGTAATGACAACGTCCGCGCTCGGCACGGCCTGCATCATCCTTCTTCTTGATGCCTCCTGCATCCTCTGCTTCTGTTTGCTCTTGACCGCGGGATCTCCTTCCGCGTTCTTCCATTCGTCCTTGACTTCCTGTTTGGTCATCTTCATGTCTTCCGCGAACTTCCACTTCTGGTATCCGTAGTCGGCAAATCCGATGACAATATATAGTGCACTGATCTTGAGTCCGAGGTTAACGGTTATGTCACCGATGACTCCGACAGCGCTTATAAGATCCATGTCAAAAAGGGCGAACAGGACGGAGAACTCGCCCTTGATCGTTGAATATGCCATATATCCGAGGAGCAGAAGTTTGACAAGCGATTTTAAAAGCTCAACGAGCTTTTCTTTAGAGAATATCCTCTTGAACCCGCTGATCGGATTGATCTTCGAAAACTTGGGACGAAGCGGCTTGGTAGTTGGCTGCCATTTGACCTGGAATATGTCCGCCACGACAGCAACAATGAAAGCGGCGGCAAATACCGGCGCAACGATGAGTGCCATGTCAAGAATGTTGGAATTGAGAAGTCTTGTGAAGTCCTTTATCGAGATCTCTCCGCCCACGAGGGTCGTCATCTCTTTCATCCGCGTATAGTTTGAGCGGAAACTGTTCATAAAGTTATGGCCTATCGAACCTGCCCATATCTTGAGCACTACGAACAAAGCCAAAAGAGTGAGAGCCTGCCCGAGTTCCCGGCTCTTGGCAACCTGACCTTCCTTACGGGCATCCGAGAGCTTTTTCTCGGTAGCCGGTTCGGTCTTCTCGCCTCCGGGTCCTTCCTTGGCAAAAAGCTGGAGATTCAATTTCAACAACACGGCATTATCTGTCATGTTACCCCTTACCCCTAATTACAGCCCAAATGAGACTCGCCCATTTAAGATTCTCCTTCGGAGAATGAGGGCTCGTCATCCTCCCATCTTCGATGGGTCCCTCCTTACTGCATTTACTGCATACTCCTTACCATGGCCGTGACCATTATGCGCATCTCCTTGAAGATAAACTCCGATGCGCTCGGCAGTGTTCCTATCGTCAGAAACAGTATACCGAGACCGACGATGATCTTGATCTGGATACCGACCGAGAACATGTTGATCTGCGGTGCGGTCTTGGCAAGAACACCGAGTACCGCGTTCAATATCAGCATCGCCGCAACTACAGGAAGACACAGCCTGAACGAGATCGTCACGAAATCCGTCAGGAACTGAACCATGGTTGTCATTATCTTCTCCGACGAGAACTTCGCCCCTCCTATCGGGATCAGGTTGAACGTCTCGACTACCGCCCGGAGAAAATAGTAATGCATATTCGTCACAAGCATGATCAGCACAAGTATATACTGGTAGAACGTACCCATGAAACCTGTACCTTCCCTGGTCATCGGATCGAACAACTGCACCATTGAAAGGCCGACCTCCATATCGGCGACCTTGCCGGCGAAATGCACTATCGACATGCACATGTTCGCGCCGAGTCCTATCAGCAGTCCTGTAATCGTTTCCTTCAGAACGATTATCGAATAGCCGAGGACCGTGTTATATGACGGCACTTCATGATCCGGTATCGCATGCACGAGAAGTATCGCAACTATAAGCGAAAATCCCGCGCGAAGCCTTCTGGGCGTATTTGACATCGAGAAGAACGGTGCCACAAACATGAAGGCCGATATCCTTGCGAAAATAAGCAGGAAGAATTCCAGATCTTCAAAGGTAAAAGTCTGATCAAGCATTTTTTATCTGATATACAGTGATAACCCGTTCCAAAGCTGGGTGGTGTACGCTACCACCTCACCAAGTATCCAGTGACCGAGGATCATGATCGCCGCAAATATGCCGATGACCTTCGGCACGAATGTAAGCGTCTGTTCCTGGATCGATGTTACCGTCTGGAAAATACTGACGGTCAGACCGATGATCAGTGATACGAGAAGCATCGGTGCCGAGCACTTGATGATCGTGTACAAAGCGGTACGTGTGATCGTGGTCACATTATCGATATCCATCATAATTATCTACCTCCCTAGTAGAATGTCTTGACTAAGTTTCCGATGACGAGATTCCATCCGTCAGCCAGTACGAACAGGAGTATCTTGAACGGCATCGAGATCGTCGTCGGCGGCAACATCATCATACCCATCGACATCAGCGTCGACGCGACGACCATATCTATGACAATGAACGGTATGTATATCAAAAATCCTATGATGAACGCTCTTCGTAGCTCGCTGATTACAAAAGCCGGCACAAGTACTCTTGTCGGAATATCATCGATCGATTCAACGCTGTCGATCTTGGCGATATCCATGAAGAGTCGCACATCCTTTGTCTGCGTCTGAGGATACATGAACTCCCTAAGCGGAGTGAGTGCGGTATCGACGAACTCCTGCTGTGTCATCTCTCCGGCCTCGAAAGGCTTGACCGCATTATTGTTAATATCCGTGATAACGGGGTTCATAATAAAAAAAGTCAGAAACAGGGTCAGTCCTACAAGCACCTGGTTCGGCGGTGCTGTCTGAGTACCGATGGCCGATCTGACAAAATGAAGGACAATGAGTATTCTCGTAAATGAGGTCATCATTATAACGAGAAAAGGTGCCATTGCCACGAGGGTAAGTATGATGAGGATTCTGAGTGTCCCCGACAGATTACCCTGCTGGTCTGTATACGTTATTGAAAGATTGTTGGATACGTTTAACTCCCTTATGTCATCGGCCTCGGTCGCCGTCCCCGGTTCTCTTATTACGGTAGGTCGTGATGGCTCGACATCCCGTGTGATCCCCAGGTCGTTGACGTCACTGGCGTATACTCTTGTGGGTGACATAAAAAAAAATGTCATTAAATACGCAAGGAAGCAAAAGATCAAGATTGCTCTTCTGCCCCCAATGCTACCGCTATTTATCATTATCTTTGCCGCCTTTAATCCGTTCCTTGGCTTTATCAAGTATGGCTTTGAACATCTCAGATGACTGCGTGAGCGTCTCTTCGGGTATCGGCTTGATGTCGTCAGGTGACAGATCACAAACCTTGGTGATACTGTCCTTACCGATCCCTATGACAACATACTTCTCGCCGACCCTTACTATCTGAAGATATTTGCCGTTTGTGATCCTGAGTGTTTCAATCACTTCGAAGTTCCGATTGACGTTTCGGATCTTCTGGTAATTACCCACAAAACGTGTGGTCAGATATGTCAGGCCCAGCACCAGCAGAAATATCAAAATCACGGTCAGAAACTGCGTGAAGCTTTCTGCCCTGTCGGTGAGTGCAAGTATCATATATTTATCCTACGACTTTTTTAACGGCCTCTATAACCCTGTCAGCCTGGAAAGGCTTAACTATAAAGTCTTTTGCACCAGCCTGGATCGATTCAATAACCATAGCCTGCTGACCCATGGCAGAGCACATGATAACAAGTGCCGAAGGGTCTGATTCCTTGATCTTTTTGAGTGCCTGGATTCCATCCATTTCAGGCATCGTGATGTCCATCAGAACAAGGTCGGGCTTAAGTTCTGCATACTTCTCAACAGCCTTGGCACCGTTCTCAGCTTCGCCGGCTACGTTATAGCCGTTCTTTGAGAGAATGTCCTTGATCATCATGCGCATGAATGCTGCATCATCACAGATAAGAATGTTTTTTGCCATCGTTTTTCTCCTCTATCTTGGTTAATTGATAATTTCGGTGACTCTGACACCGAAGTTCTCTTCAATGACCACTACCTCACCTTTTGCAACAAGCTTGCCGTTAACAAGCACGTCTACCGGTTCACCGGCGATCTTATCAAGTTCTATGATCGTACCGGGTGCAAAGTCTAGTATATCAGAAATTGCCTTACTTGTCCTACCTAATTCTACGGTGACCTCAAGCGGTACGTCTTTGATAAGAGCTATATTCTCCTGAGTCTGCATTGCGCTTACATCCGTTGAGAACGGTGTAAAGCTCGCAGGCTGGATATTTATGTTCGGCATCGGCATGCCCATTTGCGGGGCCGCACCCATCTGGGGCTGCATTCCCATGCCGAAGTCCATTCCCGGAGCCCCCATTCCCGGCATTCCCATCGCGGGTGCCCCCATGGAAGGCGGTGGCATTTGCGGTGCCCCCATGCTCTGTCCGCTGCTCGGTGCTCCCATCGAAGGAGCTGCCATCTGTGGATGAGCCGGTTCCGGTTCCGGAGGTGCTGCAGGTTCCTGACTGTCCATAAAGTAATCATAAAGATTCTTTGCGAAGTCAATAGGATACAACTGCATGATCTTGCTGTCAACCAGATCGCCGATCTGCATCTTAAATGTGATCCTTACGAACCTGCCGAGAAGGAATGAGGAAATGTCCTCCTGTTTCTCCATTCCCGCCACATCCACAAGGTTTGCCTCGGGAGGGCTGATGTCGATCATTCGTCCGAGCATTGATGAAAGCGACGTTGCGGATGATCCCATCATCTGGTTCATCGCTTCCGATATGGCTGACAGATGAATATCGGTCAGTTCCGTTTCCTCGATATTGGTACCGTCACCACCCATCATCAGATCAGTAATGATCTTAACATCATGTTCCTTCAGTATCAAGATGTTGGTGCCTTCAAGACCGACCGTATATTTGATCTTTATGAATACACACGGTCTTTCGTACTCTTCAACAATCGTGTCCCATGTTGCCATATCGACAACGGGGGTTGTGATATTTACTTTTCGGTTTACAAGGGAATAAAGCGTTGTGGCGCTTGTGCCCATGCTGATGTTGGCAACTTCGCCGATCGCATCCTTTTCCTCGTCGGTAAGTTCTTCACCGCCCGCAGGTTCAGATGAGGCTGCATCGGGTGCGGCCGCAGGTTCGTCGGCCGGAGAATCCGTGGAGGCATCGGCGGCAGGTGCATCAGGTATTCCACCGCTTAGCAGAGCATTTATTTCATCTTGTGATAACATTCCGTCCATACTCTATTCCTCCTCTCTTAAGATTTCTGTGACTCTCACCGCATATCCGTCGCGGCTTGTTCCCGGAAGTGCCTTGAACTTCTGCAGGTTTCCGACATATATATCAAGTTGTGAATCGACTTTGCTTCCGAGCTTTATTATGTCTCCAAGCTGCAGATTTACAAAATCGCTTACGGTTATCGTGCTCTTTCCGAGTACCGCCCGTATCGGCATCGAGATCTTTCTTATTACCGTCTCGATGTGTTCGCCGAACTCCTCACCGCTGTTGTCCTTCATGTTTGCGAACCAGTACTTCGTATTCAGTTTATCCATGACCGACTCAAGCGTGAAATACGGCAGACACACGTTCATCAGTCCTTCGACATCTCCGATCTTGACGTTTATCGTAATGATCGCGATCATTTCCGACGGTGCTATGATCTGTGCGAACTGCGGATTCGTCTCCACCCTTTCCAGGTATGGATTGATCTCCGTAACATTCTTCCACGGCTCCCTTAGGAGTTGTACACACACCGTTATGATCTTGTCGATGATCGATCTCTCGATCTCGGAAAAATCCCTGGCCTTGTCAAGCGGATTACCTTGTCCGCCGAGCATTCTGTCGATTATCGCGTAACCGAGGTTCGCGGCGATCTCGAGAAGAATATTCCCTCCCAGAGGATCGAAATTAACGACTGCCAACAGTACCGGGTTGGCCAGTGCGGTCGAAAATTCCGAAAATGTACATGCTTCCGAGTTGACAACGCTTACCTGGATATTCTTTCGAAGGTAAACCGGCAGGTTGGTCGAAAGCAGTCGTCCGTAATGTTCGAATATGATCTCAAGTGTTCGAAGATGCTCTTTTGAAAATTTCGCCGGGCGTCTGAAATCGTAGCTTTTCGCCGATCGCTCGTCAATGCTATTGATGTCTTCTGCGTCAAGTTCACCTGAGCTTAGGGCCTGAAGCAGACTGTCAATCTCATTTTGCGAGAGAACTTCGCCCATTAAGCTCACCTCACTTTATCAGGTTGTATGTATTACTGGAACTTTATGTCGCGGAAATACGCTTCATAAACAAACTTTGAATCAAACATCGCCTGAACTTTGGCAAGTATGGCGCTTTCGATTCCGTGAACATCGGCCTGTGCCTGTTCCTTGGTGTATGAACCCACAACCTCTATGATCTCGCTCTTGATCTTACTCTCTTTGGCGGCGAGCATAGGCTGATACGTCTTGTAATCTTCATTCTCCTTGTTGAGAGAGAACGAAACGGAACACATGGCGTAATGATCCTTGCCGTCTCCGCTGTCTCTGAGCGCTACCGTCATCGCATCGGCGATATCGTACACTTCGGAATTCTCCGGAAGAACCATCTCCTCTTCGACATTCTCCTCACCGACTGCCGGCTTCTCAAGTTCGAGATTGAGGATAGCCGCGATATCATCTACAAGCGCTATCGTCTTGCGGTTGGCCGATACAGTCGAGAACATTATGATACCCGTTAGCACCACGTTCACCGCGACCAGCGCGAGTATGATAACCGACATCAGATTCTTTTTCATAATTTATTTCTCCTTAAAACGAGACTAGACCATCAGGGTGCAGCCAGGGCATTGTAGATCTTGATCTCAACGCGCCTGTTCTTGGCACGTCCCTCCGCTGTGGCGTTATCCGCAACGGGTATGTATTCTCCTCTTCCCGAATGCTTTATGTTGGCAGGAAGAAGGTTTGTATGTTCCACAAGGTAATCAAATACCGATAATGCTCTCGCGCTGGAAAGCTCGTTGTTGTTTGCGAATCTTGCCGTATGAATAGGCACATTATCGGTGTGTCCCTCAACTTCGATCGTGGAGTCCGCATACTTCTGCAGGATCACTCCGATCTTATCCATAAGGGGAAGCGCTTCCTTCTTAAGTTCCGCTTTACCCGAATCAAACAGGAGCGCACCGTTTAATGTCAGTTCAACGTACTGCGTTGTGAAGTCAACATCGATATCCCCCGAGAGGTTCTGCTCCTGCAGTGCTTCTTCAATCTTCTCGGATAGCTGTTCATTCTGCTTGAGCATTTCCTGTTGCACCTCGTCGACCTTGTCGTCAAACTTCTTGTACATGTCATCCGACTCTTCCTCGGCCGATGCAGCCTGACCCATCGTATTCATATATACATCCAGCTGTGAGAGCTGGGAAACACCGTTGTTTATAAGAAGGCCTTCCAGAAGAGATGATCCGCCCGAATCAAATATCGAGAACGTCTGCGAAAAACTCGCCGCAACGAGCGCAAACTTCTGTGCATCGATCGTCGACATTGCAAACAGCATGACGAAGAAGCACAGCAGAAGGTTCATCAGGTCGGCAAAGGTCGATTGCCACGCCGGCGCGCCTTTTGGCGGCTCGTCTTCTTTGCGCTTAGCCACTACTCTTCGCCTCCCCCTTCTTCGCCGCCGCTCGATCCGCGCTCACTCGGAGCCAGGAACGACTTGAGCTTTTCTTCTATGACTCGGGGGTTCTCACCTGCCTGTATCGACAGCAGACCCTCGATCGTGATCTCTTTAACCTTTATCTCGGCTCCGTTAACCTTCTTGAGCTTTGATGCAAACGGCGCACATATCCAGTTTGCAAGAACCGAACCATAGAATGTCGTGATGAGGGCAACGGCCATGTTAGGGCCCAGCGCCGCAACATCATCCATGTGATAAAGCATCATAACAAGTCCCAGCAGGGTTCCGATCATACCCCA
>JAILRJ010000020.1:0-8910 GCA_024698285.1 Lachnospiraceae bacterium
AATGCCGGGAAGATATCCGCCTAAAACCGCGGCAAGTAAAGTACCGACGTTATCCAGATACAGTGGCACTTTGAAATAGGTCGCTGTTCGAGGAAGAATGAAATTGATTGCCACAGCTCCCGTAAAGAAGACAATATGAAACAGAAGATTTTTCTTTTCTTTGGCTTCAACGGGTTGTCCCAAACGATCTTTTTTCATAGCTGTCACCTCGTATCTGTCTGAACCATATGATAGCGCAAAAAACATACTTAATCAATTGATTGTCTGTATTTTGGACTGTATAATATCATGTATTATTTCAGAGAAAGGAATCAGCTGAAATGATAACGGAAGAGATAAGAGAAAAACTGTATAAAGAGCGTGATGAAAAGTATGCAAAACTACAGGAGAAGATCATTCCGACAGCACCCGCGGATTCGATTATCGGAGTCAGGACTCCGATCCTTCGAAAGCTTGCGAAAGAGCTTGTCAAAAGAGATGACGTGGGTGATTTTCTTGACGACCTTCCGCATGATCATTTTGATGAAAATCAGTTGCATGCATTTATAGTTTCCGAGATGAAGGATTACGACAGATGTATTTCGGAATTGATTCGTTTTCTTCCTTATGTAGACAACTGGGCCACATGCGATCAGATGTCTCCGAAAGTGTTCAAGAAGCACAGAAATGAGCTTGTCGCGAAAATCACAGACTGGATCGATTCCGGCGAGACATACACCGTCAGGTTCGGTATAGGAATGCTGATGGAGCATTTCCTTGACGAAGACTACGACATCAAATATCCCGGTATCGTGGCAAAGGTACGTTCCGAAGAATACTATGTCAATATGATGATCGCATGGTATTTTGCAACGGCACTTGCCAAGCAGTATGATTCGATCCTTCCTTTTATAGAAGAAAAGAAGCTCGATACATGGACACACAACAAGGCCATTCAGAAGTCGGTGGAAAGCTACCGTATCACACCCGAACAGAAGGAGTACCTGAAGAGCCTTAAGATAAAGAAATCCGTTCGTCTATGAGGAAATATGAAAATGGTAAAAGTATTATTTATATGCCATGGCAATATCTGTCGGAGCGTCAGTGCACAATATATATTTGATACGATAGTCAGGGAAAACGGTCTGGAGCATTTGTATTCGTGCGACTCTGCGGCGACAAGCCGGGAGGAGATCGGTAATCCCGTATACCCGCCGATGAGGCAGGCGCTCCTGGCTCATAATGTGCCGATCGGAGATCACAGGGCGAGGCAGATGCGCCGGGAAGAATATGATGATTATGACCTGATCATCGGGATGGACAGCGAGAACATGTATTACATTGACAGGATTCTCGGGGGAGATCCGGAAGGCAAAGTCCATACGTTGATGGAATATACAAATACCCCGGATGAGCTTATAGACGATCCTTGGTACACGAGAGATTTCGAGACCGCGTACAGACAGATCAGAAAGGGCTGCGAAGCGCTTCTTGAGAATCTGCAGTCATCATAGAAACTTATGCAAAAGAGACATATCAGTCACAATGAAAAATCAGATAATATAAAGAAGATATTTGCCGGTGTTGTCGCGTTTGCGGCTATAACGCTTGCATGTGATTTTCGCGTTTACGCGGGGCAGGACGTTCAGCTGATCATGGTCGGCGACATTCTGTTGCATGACGGGATAGAAAAGTGTGCGATGCAGGAAGACGGATCGTATGATTTTTCCGAGGTGTTCAGGCACACGAGGAGTGTCATAGAGGCGGCGGATCTGGCGATAGTCAATCAGGAGGTCATCATCGGCGGTAAGGAGCTTCGCGTCAGCGGCTACCCGAGCTTTAATGCGCCGTATGAGATCGCGGATGAGCTTGCCGAGACGGGATTTGACGTTATATGTCATGCGACCAATCATGCGCTCGACCGCGGAAAAAGGGGGATAGTAAACTGCCTCAAATACTGGGAAGAATACCACCCCGATATCGATACCGTCGGGATATACACGTCACAGGCCGACAGGGACGATGTGTGCATATTCGAGAAGAACGGGATCAAGATCGCCGTGCTCAACTATACATACGGAACGAACGGGATATCGCTTCCTTCCGGGATGCCGTATGCTGTCGATCTTCTTAATGAGGAAAGAGTAAAGGAAGATCTTGCAAAGGCCGAAAAGGCTGCGGATCTGACTGTAGTATGCCCGCACTGGGGCACCGAATACAATCACGGCATTTCGGAAATGCAAAAGAAATGGACAAAAGTATTTGCCGAAAACGGTGCAGACCTTATAATAGGAACACACCCTCATGTGATCGAGCCGGTGGAGGAATACGAGACGAGTGACGGAAGAAAAGTTCCGGTATACTATTCTCTCGGCAATTTCATCAACTGGACGAGCGGTTCGGGAAAGGGTGTTTCCGACAGGATGCTCGGAGCCATGGCGGATGTAACGATTGCGAAAGACGCCGACGGAAATGCGGTGATCAAAGACTACGGGGTAAGGCCGCTTGTGGCGCATGTCGAATCCGAGATAAACGGATCGACGGTTTATTTTCTTGACGATTATACGCAGGCGAAATCATTCCTTAATGATATAAGGAAGGCTGATGCGAACTTTTCGTACAGATACTGTGAGGATCTTTGTGCGGATATAATTGAAAAGGACCTGTGGAGGAGATAATGTATCAGTTTGTCATTGCAACTTTATACGTTACGATAGTTGGACTGTTCGTAGTATGCTGGTTTGCGATCAGGAAGTGGAGCAGCAAACTTCACGCGTACCTTTTCTTCAGCGGTGCAACGAACCTCCTGTATAACGTGGCGTGTATCATGGAACTTCGGGCAACGGATCAGAACACGTTTGTCACTGCTCTGAAGATCGGATATCTCGGACGAATCTGGATAGGCATGGCGCTGTTTCTGTTCTCCATGGAATTGTGCAATGTTCATCTGAGCAAATACATCATCGGATCCATGGCAATGGCCCATGCCGTTATATATTCGACGATCTTAGAATTGGAGAATAACAGTCTCTACTATAAGACAATGGAATTTGTGATCGACGATGGTTTTCCGAAACTGCCGCACTCGGGAGGACCGCTCTACTATTTCCAGACGTCATTGAATCTGTTCTATGTGGTATGCGGCGTTTCCGTGATGGCGAGGACGTACCTTCGGGAGAAAAATCGCGTCGAGAAGAAGAGATACATGCTCATGGCGATCGCCATGTTGTCCATAGGTACATCTTATGTGCTCTACTTCTTTAAACTTATTCCGCTGGCGCGAAAGTTCGATGTTATGATCTTCGGGTTTGCGATCGGAAATGCGATCATGCTCGTCGCGATCATCAAGTACAAGATCCTAGATGCCAGAACCGCGGCCAAAGATTATGTTGTTGACGAACTTTCCGAAGGTATCATCGTTGTCGATACGGAGGATAATGTTTCATATTATAATAAGCCGGCAGAGAGACTGTATCCGGTGCTCGCTGAGAAGGGCGCGGCCGCCGATCAGTCCGAGAATGTAATAAAAGGCATCAGGCAGGCCATAGAAAATAAAGAGCCGATCAGGATGAACGAGAGGATATACACGCCCAAAGCCAACTCCCTCGTTTTGGACGGCAAGGATGTCGGAATACTGTATGCACTCGGAGACGACACCGAGCAGTATCATTACATGAATGAGCTTCGCAAACAGCGAGAGATAGCGGATGAAGCCAATAAGGCAAAATCACAGTTCCTGGCAAACATGTCCCATGAGATCAGGACTCCTATCAACGCAATCCTCGGAATGGACGAGATGGTGATCCGTACGAGCAGCGAAAAGGAAGTGCTTGATTATGCCGAGGATATCCAGACATCAGGAAGGACGCTTTTGGCTCTTATAAACGACATACTCGATTTTTCAAAGGTCGAGGAAGGCAAGATGGAGATCATTCCGGTGCAGTATGAGCCGGGCATCATGAAGAACGATCTTGTCAACATGGTAAGAGAGAGAGCGACACAGAAAGGTCTGTCCATAAATGTGGAATTTGACAACAACATTCCGCGACTTTTGAAGGGTGACGAGATACGTATCAAACAGTGCGCGTTAAATCTCCTTACGAATGCGGTCAAGTATACGAAAGAGGGACAGGTCGGTCTGAAGATCGGGTGCACGAAGGAAGACGATAACCATATCAAACTTGAGTTTACGGTATCGGATACGGGTGCCGGTATCAAGAAAGAGGACATGGACACTCTGTTCTCGCCGTTTTCGCGGTTGGATGAGGAGAAAAATCGCAACATCGAGGGAAGCGGCCTCGGAATAAGTATAACGAAGCGTCTTCTGGAACTGATGAACAGCGAACTCAAAGTGCAGAGCGAATACGGGAAAGGTTCGGTGTTCTCGTTCTCGGTGACGCAGGAAGTTCTTAACTGGGATGCTTCCGGAAACTTCGACGGAAAATACGATATGGGCGACAGGAAGAAGAGGGAATACAGGGAACTTTTCCATGCGCCCGATGCGAAGATCCTCGTTGTCGACGATATCAAGATGAACCTCACGGTCATCACAAAGCTTCTTCGCAAGACACAGATGCAGATAGACACGGCCAGGTCCGGACCCGAAGCGATATTGATGGTAAAGGACAAGGATTACGACATAATATTCATCGATCATCTGATGCCGGATATGGACGGAATAGAGACTCTCGGACATCTGAAGGAACAGGACGGTGCCGGAAGTCCCGTATATATCGCACTTACAGCCAATGCGATATCCGGAGCAAGAGAGATGTATCTTGATGCCGGGTTCGCCGATTATGTTTCAAAACCGGTCGAGGGAGAGAAGCTCGAAAAGCTTATAAAGAGTTATCTTCCGCCCGAAAAACTCCTTGACACGCCTGATACCGTGTAATATAATCACTCAATGTGACGGCAGAAGTCTGCCCCGAGCCATAGCCCCGGCCCCGGGAGGATGCGCTTTCACGATGATAATTGAATCACAGATGCAAAGATTTTTGGAGGTATCGTAATGAATACATATATGCCTAACGAGGCTGCCATTGAGCGTAAATGGTACGTCGTTGATGCAGCAGGATGCACTCTCGGACGTCTGGCTTCGGAAGTTGCCAAGGTGCTGAGAGGTAAGAATAAGCCTATATTCACACCTCACGCAGATACGGGTGACTGTGTCATCATCGTTAATGCAGAAAAGGTTAAAGTTACAGGCCGCAAGCTTGATCAGAAGATCTACTATCATCATTCCGATTATGTCGGCGGGATGAAGGAGACAACGCTTCGCGACAAGCTCGCAAAAGCTCCTACGGAGGTCGTTGAACTTGCAGTCAAGGGAATGCTTCCCAAGGGACCTTTGGGACGCAGGATGTATAAGAAGCTGTTTGTATATGCCGGACAGGAGCATCCGCATGCAGCACAGAAGCCCGAAGAGTTGAAGTTTTGATCACACGATTTCGTAAAAGGAGATAAAAATGGCTAAAGCAAAAGAGCAGTTCTACGGAACAGGAAGAAGAAAATCAGCCGTTGCCAGAGTTTACATCAAACCCGGCAAAGGAAATATCACAGTCAATAAAAGAGATATCGAGGATTACTTCGGACTTGAGACGTTAAAGACGATTGTTCGTCAGCCTCTTGTAGCTACAGAGACAGATAAGAAGTACGATATCAACGTTAACGTTAAAGGCGGCGGAACAACAGGTCAGGCAGGTGCGATCCGTCACGGTATCGCAAGAGCACTCCTTAAGGTGGATGAGGACTTCCGTCCTACACTTAAATCCGCAGGCTTCCTTACAAGAGACCCTCGTATGAAAGAAAGAAAGAAGCCCGGTCTCAAGTCAGCAAGAAGAGCACCTCAGTTCTCAAAACGTTAGTCTTTCGAGATTCAAAAGAATTCACAAGCCCCGGAACTCAAGTTTCCGGGGCTTTTTTTACCTTTTGTACAGAATGAAGTTGTAAAAGAATCAGTTGACAATATACCCACCCGGGGTATATGATACAGTCGCACTGATACCCGGAGGGGGTATATCAAAAAGGAGACAAAGATTATGTCAGATCAACCGCGTTGTGTTGAAAATACGGAAGAGACCTGCTCCTGTTGCTGCTCCGGCAAGCATAAGGAGAGGGGTGAAAAAGAGTTTAAGGACCTCATGAACAGACTTAAGAGGATCGAAGGACAGGTCAGAGGTGTTGAGGGAATGCTGGAAAATGATGCATATTGTACCGACGTTCTTATCCAGATCTCGGCCATTACCAGTGCTCTGAACAGTTTTAACAAGGCGCTTCTTGCCAATCACATGAGAACCTGCGTTGCGGATAATATCAGACAGGGTAACGACGAAGTGATCGATGAACTTGTTACAACAATGCAGAAGCTTATGAAGTAATATGCGGAGATATTATGGAACAATATAATGTGACAGGGATGAGCTGCGCTGCCTGCCAGACCAGGGTTGAGAAGGCGGTAAGTGCGGTAGATGGTGTTGAAAGCTGCGCAGTGAGCCTTCTTACCAACTCCATGGGAGTTGAGGGCACCGCTCGTCCCGAAGATATAATAGCAGCCGTAGAGGCTGCAGGATACGGAGCCGGATTAAAGGGCGGAAACAAAGCCCACACGGAGACAAACGACGATTCATTAAAAGACACCGAGACCCCTAAGATGAAAAAGAGGCTTATCTGGTCGGTAGTTTTCTTATTGCCGTTAATGTACGTGTCAATGGGGCATATGCTCTGGGACTGGCCGTTGCCGGGATTCCTAAACGGTAATCATGTGGCCATGGGGCTGTATCAGCTGCTGCTGTGTGCTCTGGTGATGGTGATCAATCAGAAGTTTTTCATAAGCGGGTTTAAGGGGCTTGTTCACAGGGCTCCAAACATGGATACTCTTGTGGCGCTTGGAGCTACGGCTTCTCTCGGTTACAGTGTGGTGGCGCTCTTTGCCATGACGCAAGCTGTGGTGGACGGCAACGAAGAGCAGGTCATGTACTACATGAACCGGTTCTACTTTGAGGCGGCAGCAATGATCCTTACTCTGATCACTGTCGGCAAGATGCTGGAAGCAAGATCAAAGGGCAAGACCACAAGTGCTCTCAAGGGACTGATGGATCTTTCACCAAAAACTGCGGTTGTGCTTAGGGACGGAGAAGAGGTTACCGTTTCCATCGAAACCGTGAAGGTCGGAGATAAGTTCGTAGTAAGACCCGGGGACAGCATTCCGGTGGACGGTATTGTTGTTGAAGGCGAGAGCGCTGTGAATGAATCGGCCCTTACCGGCGAAAGCGTCCCGACGGAGAAAAACGTTGGAGATACAGTATCCGCAGCAACCTTAAATACATCCGGATATATGGTCTGTGAGGCTACCAGGGTCGGTGAGGATACAACTTTTTCAGCCATCATCAGGATGGTTAGCGACGCAGCGGCTACAAAAGCGCCGATAGCCAAGATTGCGGATAAGGTTTCGGGGGTATTTGTGCCTGCCGTTATCGGAATAGCGCTTGTGACATTTTTTGCCTGGATCATTGCGGGACAGACGGTGGGATATGCCATAGCCAGGGCTGTATCGGTGCTTGTGATCAGTTGTCCGTGCGCTCTGGGACTTGCCACACCCGTAGCGATCATGGTCGGAAACGGCGTTGCAGCTAAGTCCGGTATCCTGTTTAAGACAGCAGCTTCTCTGGAACAGACCGGCAGGACGCGGATCGTTGCCATTGATAAGACCGGAACGATCACAACCGGAGAGATGAAGGTTACCGATATCCTTCCTCTTAACGGTTTTTCGGAAAAGGAGCTCCTGACGGTGGCATACGCTCTTGAATCAAAGAGTGAACATCCTATTTCCAGGGCGGTTACCGATCACGCCGGTGAAAAAGAGATTCCGCCTGAAGAGACAACAGAGTTTGAAGTCTTATCGGGAAACGGCTTGAAGGCAAAACTTGGTGCTAAGATCATAAGAGGCGGAAGCGCAAAGTATATCGGAAGTGTTTTGGGGGGATTAAGTAAAGAGACGGAAGAACACATAAACAGCCTTGCCAAGGAAGGAAAGACGCCGGTTCTTTTTGCTGAGGGTGATAAACTTCTCGGAGTCCTCGGAGTCTCGGATGTGATAAAAGAGGATTCGACGGAAGCCATTGCGCAGCTGAAGGCACTGGGTATCCACACAGTCATGCTTACCGGCGATAACGAGGTCACTGCCGCGGCCATTGCAAGGCAGGCGGGTGTTGATGAAGTTGTAGCTTCCGTTAAGCCTGACGGGAAGGAAGCTGTCGTAAGAGAACTTGCGGGACACGGTTCTGTGGCTATGGTCGGAGACGGTATAAATGACGCTCCTGCGCTGACAGCTGCAAACATCGGAATAGCGATCGGTGCGGGAACTGACGTGGCAATAGATGCGGCGGATGTGGTTCTTATGAAGAGCAGCATAAAGGATGTTGCGGCAGCCATCAGGATATCAAGAAGCACCCTTGGAAATATTCATGAGAATCTTTTCTGGGCTTTTTTCTACAATGCTCTTGGTATTCCGCTGGCCGCAGGATGCTACGTTGCTGCTTTCGGATGGGAGCTGAATCCCGTATTCGGAGCGGCAGCCATGGGACTTTCAAGTTTTTGCGTTGTTTCAAACGCACTACGTCTTAACCTGATAAGGCCCTATGACAGCAAAAGAGATAAAACGATTAAAAACCCTGTATCGGGGATTTTAATAGAACAGAACGCAAATATTGAAAAAATAAAGGAGAGTAAAGATATGAAGATCAAAGTAAACGGAATGATGTGTGGACACTGTGAAATGCATGTAAAGAAGGCTCTTGAGGCAATTGACGGAATCGACAGCGTTGTTGCATCTCACGAGGAAAATCTTGTTACGATCACAAATTCCAAAGATGTTGATGAGTCGGCGATCAAAGCTGCAGTAGAGGAAGCCGGCTATGAGTATGCCGGATT
>JAILRJ010000031.1:0-20488 GCA_024698285.1 Lachnospiraceae bacterium
TTCATCCTGAGCCAGGATCAAACTCTCTAAATAAATGTTTAATCCAACATCATATGCTGGCTTTGTTTCGTTTCCGAATAAATCTTTAATCTGGAATTTTCGGGTTTGGTTGGTTGTACTATTTTATTTTCAAGGTGCAAAAAGCAATAAAAATAGGCCTGTCCCGTGAGAACAGCCTATTCAATATAGCACCGCCATAAACCTAAGTCAAGCACTTTTTCGCAAATGAATAATATTCATTTTATGCAGTTTATCAGAGTATCTTATATTCCTGTTCGCCATCGTCCTCAACGATAAGAAGATCCATCGAAGATATCTCCGTTCCCTCCTTAACCTCGAACACGAGAACCGAGTCAACATCGGCGCCGGGAGTAAGCACTCCGCTGTAGTTCATCAGATCGTTATCAAGAAACGTGACGTCACCACGAAGTTTCTCAGATCCGTTAACAAGAAGTCTGACTTTAAAATTTGAAGAGTCCGTATGAACATCAATATCACTGTCGCCCGGATTCGTAAGTGCAAAATGGACTATGAGCAGTTCCTTGCCCGGTGCGGCTTTCATCGTGAAGGCAAGTTCCGTATCATCATCGGGATATGTCATAGCCTTCTCATAGCGATCATATGTAAGTATGGCTCCGCTTATTCCCAGAGCCTCGGCAACCGTCTTGGTCGCAACCGGCTCGGATTCATCCGGCGCCTCAACAAGAGCTTCTGATTCGGGTGGAGGTGCTATACCAGGATCCGCAAGCGGCTCATCAGTCACCTCTCCGGGAGGAGGCAAAGGATCGGGAAGTGCGGGCAGCGGAGCTTCCTCTTCCTCTTTCTTCATTCCGGGATTAACCTCGGACAGATCCACATCCTCAAGGATCATGAGTCCGCCGGGATGTCCCTTCGCATACTCAAGAAGCTTGCCGGCTGCGTATTCCGCAATAAGACTTCTCTGTTCATCGGTTATCTGAAGAGAAGGAACAATATCGCATCCGGTAAGTGTTCCCGCCGTCAATATCGCAGTGAAAATATATGCAATTGTCCTAAGGACTCTTTTATTCATACGCATGATGATATCACATTATGACTACACGGTCAAAATCGGGAATCGCAAGCCGCCCCCCGATTCTCATTTTCTACAGGGTGTTGCTGCCGTCAAGTTCGAACCAGAAATCGACTCCATCGGGGAGATTTTCAACGCCGAAGTCGCCGCCCATCGCTTCCATACTGGCCTTGACTATCGACAGTCCTATGCCGCTTCCGCCGTATTCGCGGGTTCTCGCTTTGTCCGCTTTGTAGAACTTTGTCCACAGATTCGGTATGACATCCTCGGGAATGTTCTCACCCGAGTTGTAAACGCCGACACGTACAACATCGCCGTTTCTCGTCACGGTTATCTTCACGATCTTCTCCCCTGCGGCATAGTGTATAGCATTCGACAGATAGTTTGAAAGCACCTGCTCGCACTTGAACTCGTCGGCCCAGACCTGAACGCTTTTTTCATCGGGAATGCTCAGGGTAATGCCGTTTTGTTTGATAAGTATATCCATCGATTCCGTGCAGTTTCTGATAAGCTCCATCAGATCGAAATGCTCTATCTCAACCTTCCCGTCACCGAATTCCAGTTCGTTAAGATCCAGAAGACTCTTGACGAGCTTGTTCATCCGTCCCGCTTCATCGGCAATTACATCACAGTAAAAATCACGGCTCTCGGGATCATCGTTAACACAGTCCTTAAGGCCCTCCGCATATCCCTGTATGAGCGCTATCGGTGTCTTCAGCTCATGAGAAACATTCGAGAGGAATTCTTTCCTCATCTCGTCTATCTCAATCTTCTTCTCGATATCGCTCTGCAGTTTAACGTTTGCGCTCTTGAGTTCTCCTATCGTTCCCTCGAGCTTGTCAGACAGCCGGTTCATATGTTCACCGAGCATATCCACTTCGTTATCCGTGGAGCTCACATACTTCTCGGAAAAATCAAGTTTCGTCATCTTAGCGGATATCTCGACAAGTTTCTTGATAGGTTTCGTGATTCGGTTCGTTGCGATCCAAATAAAGATGATTCCCGCAATAAGAGCGATCAGTCCGAAACGGATAAAAATCGTATTCGCAAGTACCGAAGCTTCTCTCATACTCTGCACGGGTGTTCTCATCAGGATGAAGTTGCCGTTCTCCAGAGACCCCCACAGTTCAAGGTATTCAATACGGACTCTCGGATCCATCGTCCTTTGTATCTTGATCCTGCCTCTTTCAAATATCGGTGAGATCTCTTCCTCACCTCCGAGCAGGAAATCGAGAAGACGCTTTGTCATAAGTGAGGAGTCGGGAACGGTTGATTTGATGATCTTTTTATCGGAATCGATCACAAGCACATCGATATTATTGATGGCACTCAGTCTGTTGAGCGATTCGTTAAAATCATTTGACGAGATATCGCCTTCCGATGTCGCTATATCGATATCCTCATAACATGTCAAAAGGACCTTTTGCTTGTTGAACATGTACGCACGCTCGAGTGTCAGCATATTCACGATGCTGATCAGAAAGATACACGCACACAGCAAAAGGCCGAATACGAAAGTATATTCTCTGTTGATGGATTTCTTGAGAAAACGGATCATTACAGTTTAAGCAGTTCCAGCAAATACTGCCATTCCCTTTTGACACTTGATATGTACATTTTCTCCGATGCAGTGTGAACGTTTTCAAGATCGGGTCCGATGGAGATCGCATCAAGACCTTTTATCTTCTTGGCAAACAACGCACACTCAAGTCCCGCATGGATCGTGACTATCTCAATATTCCTTCCGAACATTCTCTCATAGAGAGCTTTGGCATCACTTGCGAAATCGGATTCAATACTCTCCCATGCCGGATAACGGTCGGCTCCGGTAAACAGCACATCGTAAGCTTTGGCAAGCATCTCAACCTTGCCGGCGATCCAGTCGAGTGCGGCATCCCTGTTGCTTCTAAGGCTCACGCGAATATTGTAGTTCTTCGGCTTTGCCGAAACGATACCTACATTTGCGCTCGTCTCAACCATGTCCGCTCTCTGGCTCATCTTGATCACACCGTTCGGAACAAGATTTAACAGTGCAGTAAACTTCGCGAAGTCTTTGTTTCCCATGACTTCAAGTTTGCCCTTGCCTTTGTCCTTACACTTTAAAGCGAATTCCGGATCGGTCCTGCCGTACTCCGCAAGGACACTCTCGCCGAATGATTTTACGCATTTCTCAAATGCCTTTCCGTTCTTCTTCTTAACGACAACGGTCACCTTCGCAGATGTAGCTATCGCGTTATCCTTGGTTCCGCCTTCATACGCCGCGAGCGAGTATTCGACATTCTTCGCAGCCATCGCAAGAAAACGACCCATCAGAACATTTGCGTTTGCGGACCCTTTATGGATCTCAGTACCGGAATGTCCTCCCGTAAGGTTTGTGATGGCAAAATCATAGATCGAACCTTCAACCTTGTCAGTCTTACACTTTGAAAACAGATCGCATCTGACGCCTCCGGCACAACCCGTGACGATATGATTTTCTTCCTCGGTATCTATGTTGATGAAGCGTTTTCCTTTGATACGCGAAACATCATATCCGTTTGCGCCTGCAAGACCTTCCTCCTCATCGCTGGTAAATACCGCCTCGATCATCGGGTGAGAAACATCCGAACTGTCAAGAACCGCAAGAATGAATGCGACACCGATGCCGTCATCGGCTCCCAGGCTTGTGCCTCTTGCCATAACGCAGTCGCCTTCAACATAAACATCAAGCGGATCCTTTGCCGGATCGACAGCCGAATCTTCATCTGCAACACATACCATATCGATATGCGCCTGAAGGATCACGGTAGGCTTTTCTTCCATACCTGCGGTCGCAGGTTTTAATATGGTAACGTTATTGTGATCATCCTGATATGCGATAAGACCGCGCTCGCTCGCTAAGCTCACGAGAAAATCACTTACCGCCTTTTCGTTTCCCGAGCCCCTCGGTATCTTCGTGAGCTGTTCGAAAAACTCAAACACTTTCTTCGGTTCTAAATCGGATAATCTGCCTTCCATTGCTTCTTCCTTTCAGACGTTTTAATTTATCAATTAACTTCGAATTTGTAACCCATACCCCATATCGTCTTGATGCATTCGCCGCGCTCTCCCATCTTCGAGCGGAGCTTTTTGACATGGGTATCGATCGTTCTTGCATCGCCGAAATAATCGTAGTTCCATACGTGATTCAGTATCTTCTCACGCGACAGTGCCAATCCCTGATTCTCCATGAAATATGTCAGGAGTTCAAATTCCTTAAACGACAATTCAACACTCTTTCCGTCTATAGTTACGGTATGACTCGCTTTGTCTATAACAATGCCGCCCGCTTCAATCTTGGCTTCTTCGGTTATAAGATTGCTCCTTCGTAAAAGCGCATCGACTCTTGCAACAAGTATCTTCGGCGAGAACGGTTTGGAGATGTATTCGTCGACTCCGAGTTCGAATCCGTTCAGCTCATCTCTCTCGTCACCCTTGGCAGTGAGCATGATGACCGGTATCTTCGAATACTCACGTATCTCTTTGAGTACTTCCCATCCGTCCATCTTCGGCATCATCACATCGAGTATAACCAGCGATATATCGTTCTGCTCGAAGAATATATCAATGGCTTCCTGTCCGTCGGCCGCCTCTATTACCTGATAATCTTTCCTGACGAGAAAATCCTTAACGAGCTTTCTCATCCTGCTCTCATCGTCGACAACGAGTATCTTGATATTATCCATAAGTTTTACCTCTTTGTTTCTGAAGTTTCCGGCTTACGGAAGTGATTATATACGTAATCTGTGGTTATTCTGTGAACTTATCTGCCGAGTTCAAGCTCTTTTTGTTTGATCGCCGACTCGCGTTCGTTAAGCTCCTGCTCCCATTCGCTGTATTGATTGAGAATGGCGGTACGGTAATTGATCATGTTGGGATTCTCGGCCTTGAGAGTGATCACGAACATCGCTATCACCATAATGATCAGAATGATGTTGACGATGAGTGATATCTTGTATTCGTTCCGGAATGTCTTACGAAGCGTTCTTGCTTCGCGCTGGGCATTCATCTTTTCCTCGCGCTCCTCGCTTCGGATGTTGAGCGCACGTGTATACGACACCGGAACCGGTATCTCTTTGACGGCATCGTCGGGAATATCCTTGCTCTTATACAGATAACTTTGGAGCGTGCGAAGGTACTCGTATCCGACGGGCGTAACAAAGATTCCGCTCGTGATCAGCTTGTCGTATACGGCAAGAACACCACGGGGATTATCCATGTTCATCTTTCCCGCGATGTATTTGATCTTCTCTATCTCCGCAGCTGCAAGTGATACATCCGCATCATCCGAAAACGCAAATCCGTCAATTATCGATCTGTTGGCCACTTTTCATTCCTCTCTGTCTGAGAACATCCAATCACACAAGAAAGCGGTATATAATACCGCTTTCCGAAAATCAAATCACTAACCCCGTCTCTGCTGATAGACGAGCTTTAATATCTCCGAATTACTTACTTCACGATCCTCCCCCGAAGGTTCTCCTCCCGAACAGAAATCGGCCGGGGACGGAAACGGAAGTCCCCTCGGATTGTTGCATGTGGGAACACCGTCCGGATTGATGAAGTAATGTGAACAGTTATTGCAAAGTGTAACGTCTTTATACATCAGATGGCCTCCACTGACGATTCTTTCTTAAGCCTTCCCGCCCAGATCTTCTGAATGACATATGCGAGAAGATACATATCGGCAACCATACCTACGATGAATCCGATCACGGGAATCAGCCTGACTATCTCAAGTGCCGCAATACCGATCAATGACGAAAGGAATACGTTCATATTGGGGAACACAAGTCTTGCAAGTGAAGCCCCGGCAAACGCCAGTCCCGCACACAGAAGAAGAACGTAAGCAAGGAGCAACATTCCTCCGACAGGTGCGAAAATGTAACTGATCAAAAGGATCAGTGATACGATCGGGATGACAAGCCAGGATACAATACCTGTTCCGATCATAATACCGGGTTTGTCCTTTATGAGCGTTGCCGCTTCAATAAGATGATCGTTAAACAGCCATGTAAGGAGTAATCCGAACACACCCATTGCTATGACCCAGTAAATACAGCTCTTAAACTTGCTCCAGATCATTGAGCCGATACCGATCTTGGATGCGGTACCTGCCGCGTCCGCCTCTTCCTTCGTGATCTCCTCGAAAGAGTATGTTCCGACCTGGGCGCTGTCCGATATCTCGGGCTCTTTTGAACTCTTGATCTTAAGTTCTCCGGTTACAACAGCGCTGTCCGCAATCGAAACACTGTCAGCTTCAATATATGCATCACCGTCAATCTTACCTGTTAAGGTTACATTCGCTCCTGCTGCGCAAAGTGCCTTTGCGGTTCCGCCGAACGTGATGTTGCTTCCCGCAACGTAAACGCCGTTTGCATTCATTCCGTTTCCGATCGAAACGCTGTTACCTGCACCGAATATGTTTCCGTGAACATCCGTGTCACTGCATGTAACTATATTACCGGCAACATAGAGACTCTCCCCGACACTTGTCGATACTACGGTCACTTCCTGACCTGCCGCCATGACAGATCCTTCGGCCTCGGAATTGCTTATCGAAACGTTCTGACCCGCAGCCATGGCTCCGAAGAAAGGAACGGAATCGATCGACACCATGTTGTCCGCTTCCATTATGTTTCCTGCACTGTCTGCCTCAACCGCAAAAACCGGTGTGGCAAGTGCCGCAGCTATAAGTACCGTCATTACACCGGCCGCTAATCTCTTAAAACCCATCTTGATAATTCCTCCTTAATACTTAAAACATCAAACTGTATTTTATCATTTTACGCACGTACTGTCGAGTGACCTCACAGTCCGAAAGCCACCACGGTATACTTCATTCCGTTACACTTAAAGCTCGATGCACCTATAGCCGTATACTTGTTTGTGAATATAAGGTTTCGCGATATCGGATCTTTCTTGATGATAGCATCAACCGTATCCTCTGCCTTTTGGTTGTCTATGATCAGCATCTCGGCCTTGAAATACTCGGGAGCCACACTGTAGAACGGCTGTCCGTTCGGTCTCGTATGACTGTAATTTGCGGCTATTTCACGGGTACGCCTGTCGCCGCACGTTGCAAGACCTTTATTGTTTGTAAATTCGGTGTAGCCGAGATCCTTCCTGGCCTTGTTGATCGCGGTCACTATCTCGGTTCCGTATGCGCTGTCACTCTCACCGTTTATGTATATGCAGCACGTATCCGTCGGGAATTCCTCAGGAGTTAACGGGCCTTCCGGCTCCATGTCCTTGGCCGCATCTTCCGTTTGTGACGGATCGGCTGTAGGCGTGGCTGTGGGATAAGGTGTCTTTGTGGGTATGACGTTATCGTCCATATCGGGATTCTCCATGGACGAGATGGACGGAGCCGGAGGTGCGGTCCTGTCGGTCGTTACTACTCTGTCATTCGGCGAGATTGCCGGGGTTGGTGTGGCACCGTTATCGTCAAGCGACGTTATTGTATCCTTGATATACTTGTCGTATTCACTCTGCGGCGCAGTATCCGTGCCGGTCTCTGCCGGAGCATTCGAATCCTCCGTGCCCTCACATGCACTCATTGTAAATGATGCAATAACGCACAGTACACATACCAATGAAACGACTTTTTTATTCTTCTTCATAAACAATCCCCTTCGGATCATTTCCCCTCATTAAACTTCTCTATCCAATCCCAGTAACCTGCGGGAATAGCGGTGTACTGAAGCAGGTATCCTTCCGGCTGCTCCTTCAGCACCTTGCAGTACAGATCTCCGCCGGCTTCTATCTGAATATTGTCGAGCAGTTCCAGTTTTGTATCCGTCGAAAAGACGGCCCTGTCGTTCGTGACCGCAACAATTCCTCCGAAAAGTGTTCCTTCAAGTTTATGCTTGCCTTCAAGCTTGTAGAAAATCACGGGAGCGGGCTTCTTCAAAGGTGCCGGGGTCTTGCTCTCGTATACGAAATGAACATCATACGGTGCTCCTATTCCGGATACCTGAGAAAGCAACAGTTCGCCTTTTGCTCCTTTCGGATATACGGTTATCTCTTTTGATATCTCAAGCTGCGCGGGGATCGCATCCATCGTTGCCGGCGGGATCAGTATCTGACCTCCTGTCGTATAGCTCTCGATCCTTCCGCACATATTGACTGCGGCTCCGGCAACACCGTACTTTGTCCTCTTCTCGGAACCGATATTTCCGACAATGACCTCTCCGGTGTTGATTCCTATTCCCATCTCGAGAGGAGGATAACCCTTCTTCTCGTTCCATTTATTAATTTCAGGCATCCTGGACTGCATCTCGATCGCTGCGGATACAGCCCTTGCCGCATGGTCCTCGAAATAATCCGGGGCGCCGTATATCGCAAGAATTCCGTCACCGATAAACTCGATTATCGTTCCGCCGTACTTCTGGATCGCACCCGTCATCTCCTCAAGATAATGATTGAGAAGTGCAATAAGATCTGCGGCATCCAGTCTCTCGGAAAGCGCCGTAAAACCTCGAAGATCACTCATCATTATCGTGAGCGTACGCTTAACTCCGCCGAGCTTCAGCCCGTCAGGCGTATCAAGCAGTTTCTTGACTATCTCATCCGAAAGGAAACGTCCGAACGTCTCCGATATAAGCTTGTTACGAAGTTCAAGCTGGTCATTGAGTGCCTGGATCTTCTTCATCGACTTGACTGCGTCGCGAAGTTCCATGAACTCGGTAACATCGGAGAACACGGCAATAATACCTTTGCGTTCCACACCGTCTATGTAAAACGACGTCTTCATTCGAAGCGTCAGCGACTTCTCGCCGGTCGTATATGTCAGAATATTGTCATGCGGCCTCTCCCTGTCATAAATGCTGTCGATGACCGCCTGTGAGAATTCATCATTCTCGGGTTTATCAAAAAACAACGAAGCAAAACTGTGTCCCGTCATCTCTTCCTCGGGTATCCCGAGTATCTTGGACGCTGTCGCGTTCGCATACATTATGAATCCGTTAAACCCTATCAGCATGATCCCTTCCGAAATATCCGAAAGTATCCTGCTTCTGATCACTTCTATGGATTCATCCACATCGTGATCGGTTTTTGTTCTTACCGGGTCATTGTTACTCATCGGTTCTGACTTTCCTTATTCCCCAATACAGCCCGCTCTGTAAAGAGCAGGCTGTATAAATGATTATTGATACAAATTTCTTGTTGTACTTATGCCCAATCAATACAGGTTCTGTGTGAAATCCTTAACTGCATTCTTCACATCATCACCCATATCGCCGTTTGCATCGGCAACTTTACTTGCAAGACTGCAGGCTGTCATGTATTCCTTGGTGAGCTTCCTGAGTCTGTATGATACATGCTCAAGGATCATCTCAACCTTGGGAGGATTCTGTGTGAACAGATCCTTAAGGTCAGCAGGAGTGATTATCTCAAGTGTCGTGTCGTCATCAAGAACAACAGCGGTTCCGCTTCTCTTAACGTTCTCGATCATACCGAGTTCTCCGAAGAACTCATCTGTTGAAAGCTTTGCAAGGAGCTTCTCGTCAGATGTTCCGTATCCCTTGTAGATACCTACGGTACCGAAATGGATATCGTACATGCAGTCGCCTGTTTCGCCTTCCTTGAATATAACGGTTCCCTTTTTATACTTCTCAACCTTTGTTGTGTATCCGTCGGCATGGCCCTTCTGTGAAATCTTGCGAAGAGCTTCCTGGCTGATGGCATCCGCATTCTTGCTCTTCTTGTAGACACCGGCAAACTTCTTGATGCGCTCAAGAAGACCTGCGTTCTTAGCATCGCCTGAGCCGAGTTCTTTGAGGGTGGCACTTACTTCGCTGTAATCAACCGTAAGATCACGGAGACGGTCGCCGAGGCTCTTCATGATATCCATGATACGATCCGGCTCTGACTTGAAGTACTCGCTTACTTCTCCGCACCCGATCTCAAGAGCCTTTGTATCAGCAAGTGCAACAGCCGTCGCACTTCTCGGATATGCCTCGATAACTGCCATCTCGCCAAAGAACTTGTCCTTGCCGAGTTCAACAAGAAGCTGCTGATCACTCTCGCCGTATGCCGCATATATTCCTACGGTTCCGTCGATTATCTGATACAGGGTCTCTCCCAAATCAGCCTCGCGAAAGATCACGTCACCTTTATTAAACTGCTTCTCTGTCATGTTTAGTGTACCCACCTTTCCATAGATTCATATTAATGATTTTATCATACTTTTTTACATTTTTCATGTCAATGATTTTTAGAACAAATTATTGTTATTACGCAAGGTTACGGAGTATAATCGTGGAGGACGGAGGATATGGAAATGTCACGTATTAAAGCAGTAATCATCGCTCTTCTTGCGACCGTCATGATCTTTGCCGTAAACGATACGGTACTGGCAGGTACGGGTGATGCGATCCCGGCACGGCCGTCAACATCCGGCAAGCTTCACGTCGATGCGGCAAATCTAAGAGACAAACTCGGAAGGAAAGTCATCCTGCGGGGTGTGAGTCTTCACGGTGTCACGTGGTTTCCCGAATTCATCGACGATGACATTTTCATGCAGATCTCCAAGGATTGGAAAGCCAATCTCATTCGTGTTCCCATCTATACCGATGAGTATTTAAAAGATCCGAAAAACAGCCTCGCCACCGCACAGAAGGCTATCGATGATGCGATCGAAGCAGATATGTATGTTATTGTCGACTGGCACATACTCGAGGATCCCAATCCCAACACTCACAAGGACAAGGCAGCGGAACTCTTCAGTAAGATATCCGAAAAATATGCCGACAGCCCGAACATAATATATGAAATATGCAACGAACCGAACGGCGAGACGACGTGGGCTGACATCCGTAACTACGCGTATGACATAATACCCGTCATCAGAAACAACAATCCCGATTCGGTCATACTCATCGGAACGCCCAATTATTGTAAAAATCTCATTTCCGCCGCACGTAATTCAATCAAATACGATAACATCATGTACACGCTCCATTTCTATGCGGCAACTCATAAGGACGATCTTCGCCGCGAGTATTCTTCCGCACGGGAGACAGGACTGCCTATCTTCGTTTCCGAATGCGGACTGTCGGAATCAAGCGGAGCGGGGGATCTTGATTTTGACTCAGCCGCATCTTGGTTCTCACTTCTTGAGCAAAATAACACAAGTTATGCAATATGGAGTCTGTCAAACAAGAACGAATCATCCGCTCTCCTTCTGCCGTCTTACAATCCTCCGAAGCCTATTGAACAACAGGACCTCTCACCTGCCGGAAAATGGGTCGTTGATCTGCTCAAAGGTGCCGATCCGAGAAACATAGGCACACCTTCCGAAAACGGAATGTCGGAAATTCATCTGTTTTTCCTCAGGATACTCGAGACAGAAAATATCGATGTAGCAAAAACATGGCCGATCATTGCTCTCGGATCCGTGGTGGCAGTAACCATCTTCGCCGTTATCATCCTCCTTGCGGCCGCAAGAAGGACACGCCATTATCACACGTACGATGATATATATACCAAGGAGGAGCTTGACCGTTCAACCGACAAAGGCAGAATTGCCCTACAGCGGACAGTGATCGTTGTAAGCGTGTTCTTTACGCTTATGTATATAATCTGGCGTATACGATTTTCGGTTCCCGTAAAGGAAGGGTGGCTTGCCGTAACAGGTAATCTTCTGCTCCTTGCGGTTGAAATACTCGGTTTCTTCGAGTCGCTGATCCTGTACAGGAATCTGATGGGAATGAGAGAGCATCCTCTTCCGGTTATAGAAAATGACGAATACCCGGATGTCGATATCTTTATCGCCACATACAACGAGCCGTGCGAACTTCTTCGTAAAACGATAAACGGCTGTAAGCACCTGAAATACCCCGACAGGAACAAAGTCCACATATGGGTGTGCGATGACAACCGCAGATCCGCAATGAGAGAACTTGCCGAAGAAATGAATGTCGGATACTTTGACCGTCCCGACAACAGCGGAGCAAAGGCCGGAAATCTCAATCATGCTCTCGGACTGACATCATCTCCGTACGTTGTAACGCTCGATGCGGACATGATCCCCAGAAGCTGTTTCCTTATGAAAACGATCCCGTATTTTGTCGATGTAAAGAAACGCTCGAAAGATCTTCCCGACGATAAGAAGATCCGGCTCGGTCTTCTGCAGACGCCTCAGTGCTTCTATACACCCGACGTGTTCCAGTTCGCACTCTATTCCGAGAAGACCGCTCCCAACGAACAGGACTTTTTCTACCGCACCATAGAGGTTTCCAAAACAAGCTCGAACTCCGTAATTTACGGCGGATCGAACACGATCATCGCACGTGATGCTCTTGATGACATAGGAGGTTTCTACACGGGATCGATCACCGAGGATTTTGCGACCGGAATGCTTATCGAATCTGCCGGATACGTCAGTCTGGCAACGGGAGAGCCCCTCGCATCCGGTATGACTCCGCACACATACAAAGAACACATACAGCAGCGTAAGCGCTGGGGACGCGGTGTCATCAGTACCGGCAAACAGCTCCATCTTATGAGACGAAAAGGTCTGTCTCTGACGCAAAAGCTCTCATACCTTTCCTCGGTCGTATACTGGTATTCACCGCTGAAGAACCTTATATACCTGATATCGCCTCTCATGTTCGCATGCTTCGCGATACCCGTCTTCAAATGCGGCTGGCTCGATCTTCTGATCTACTGGCTTCCGATGTTCATAATGCAGGACGTTGCGCTGAGAGTCTTTTCGGGAAATGCCGTTTCACTCAAATGGAGTGGAATATATGAGACCAGCGTCATGCCTCATCTTCTTCTGCCCGTACTTAAAGAGACATTCGGCATAACGACATCGGTGTTCGAGGTTACTGACAAATCAAAGAAGAACATGCGACGAAGAACCGACATGCATTCGATGATGCCTTTCCTGATCCTTATCGCGCTGTGCGTTATAGGTATCATAAGATCGATATATCTTCTTACCGTGTTAAGAGCCATAGGCATATTCGTGCTGTTGTTCTGGCTGATCAGAAATACCTATTTCCTTATCATGTCGATGTTCCTGATCGACGGAAGGGACGGCGAAAGCGATGACGTGACGGTAATAGATGCCGAGCCCGTGACACTCTCCGTCGAAGGCGATCCCGAAGGTCGGGTCCGCGACGGCATAACGACATATATGACATCACATAATCTGAAAGTGTTCATGGACGATGCGGAAGGGTTTAAGATAGGGGACCGTACAGTAGTCGAACTCATGTCCGAAAATGAAAACGTGAAGCTGTCATGCTTCACGACTTCGATAACATATTCAAGGCATATGGACACGTGCGTACTCGGTCTTGAGATAATGAACCTTCCCGAGGTTTCGGATGAATACAATGAGATCCTGTATGACCGCATACCGACACTTCCGCAGTCACTTTTCCGCGACTACGGCATTGTCATCCACATGCTTCGAAATATCGCACAAAGGATCCTGCGATAAGAGCCGTTTCGGTTATCCGTCGGCTTCACCGCTCAGTATCCCGATACCGTGTTCAAGTACCGGAAGAATATATTCCAGACACTCCCGGACCGCCTTGGGACTTCCCGGAAGATTGATGATTATCGTTTTTCCTCTTATCACGCTGGCTGCGCGCGAGAGCATCGCTCTCGGAGTCAGGCTCAAACTGTACGCTCTTATTGCCTCGGCTATGCCCGGGGCATTTCTGTGTCCGGCCCGAAGTGTTGCCTCCGGCATATGATCGCGGGGCGAAAATCCCGTGCCGCCTGTTGTGAACAAAACATCGGGCATCTTCTCATCCGATATGCGTACAAGTTCCTCATACGCCCTTTCCTCGTCATCGGGAATCAGGACGCTCTCTATGACATTATATCCGGCAGAACTTAATATATCCGCCATAAGCGGTCCGCTTTCATCTTCTCTTTCACCCGCAAAAGATCTGTCGCTTGACGTTACGACGGCAGCGGTATGAACTCTTTTAAAATCATCTCCCCTGCTCACGGTTCCGCCCTTTAACACCTTTGCAAACACGCCCTGTCGCGGCATTATACACTCGCCGGCAATCTTTGATATCTCGCATCCCGTATGGCACGTTTTCCCGATCTGCGTGATCTCGAGAACCGCGTCACCGGCAATAAAACGCGTGCCGATCGCAAGGCCCGGAAGGTCATAACCCGATACAAGGAGATTTTCGCCGAAGGCGCCCGGAGTGATGAGATCCTTTGCACCGCTCTTCGCACGAAATCCCTCAACCGCTTCATATGACAGGAGACTTACCTGTCGGGAAGATCCCGCATGCGCATCTTTCTCAAGTCCGTGATCTTCGATTATCCGGCATGTTCCGATATCTTCCTTGCGAACACCTTTTTTGCCGCTGATACAGACGGCCATTATCTTACCCATTACCTTCTATCCCCCTATCTGAACCATTCTTCTTGTATCCGATCCGCTGTCGTTTCCGAAACTGTGTGCGGGCGGTTTGTAACTTACCGCCGACTCTATCGCGCGCCGTATCGTATCGTTATCCGCGCCGCTTCTAAGAAGCAGTCGCAGGTCCGTACCGTTCGAATATTGCAGACACGTTTTAAGGAAACCGTCGGCTGTCAGCCTGATCCTGTTGCACGTAGCGCAAAACTTTTGCGACATGGGACTGATGAATCCTATCCTCGTCTCGGATCCTTCCTGCCTGTAATACTTTGCCGGACCGGAAGATAATTGTCCGTCTGCAAACGACTCCGAAGAAGTCAGGCCGAGCCTCTCTATTATCTCGTCCGAAGGAATCCCCGTATGAGTGCTCGCGCATCCGATCGGCATCAGTTCAATGAACCTTATATCAAAGCCCGACCTTCGGGCAAAATCACACAGCTCTTCTATCTCCCCGTCATTGACGCCTCTGATCGGGACACAGTTTAGTTTGACCGGAATTCCCGCATCCGCTGCGGCATCGATTCCCTCAAGGACTCTGCCCAGTTCGTCTCTTCCGGTAAGTTCCTTGAACCCGGCCGCATCGAGAGTGTCGAGGCTGACGTTGACTCCGCGAAGTCCGGCTTCCTTCAGTGCTCTTGCATATTCCGAAAGCATGCAGCCGTTTGTTGTCATATAGACATCGCAAGGAAGCATACCGACAAGTGATACGACTCCTTTTCTCACAAGCGGTTCACCTCCGGTCAGGCGCACCTTTCCGATACCGAGTCCTTTCATGATCCCGACAAGTCTTTGAATCTCCTCGAATGAGAGAACGTCCGTATGAAGAAGATGACGTATACCCTCTTCGGGCATGCAGTATCTGCACCTCAGATTACACTTGTCCGTGACGGACAGGCGGAGATATTCTATTTCGCGACCGCAACCGTCTGTCATTTCTACCTCCCGAACAGTCCGAGGCGTCTTGCTACCGACTGTTTCCTCTCATCCCTTGCATACCTTCTGCTGCTCCAGAAGTTCATGAGTACAAGTGTACACAGCGAAATGAACATTATGATGATGACCCACTTGTAGGCCATCTCGCGGTTTCCTCCCTGCATTGCGGAATACACCGCTGTAGACATCGTTCTTGTCTTACCCGGAAGATTTCCCGCGATCATTATTGTGGCTCCGAACTCGCCGAGAGCTCTTGCAAACGACAGTGTCGTTCCGGCAGCGATCCCCGGCCATGAAAGCGGGATCCACACCTTAAAGAATATGGCCCTGTCCGAAAAGCCGAGAGTCTTTGCGGCATCGATAAGTTCGGTATCCATCTGTTCAAAAGCCCCCATGGTCGTAATATACATGATCGGGAACGACACGACTATCGCCGCGATAACCGCCCCCTGCCACGTGAATATCACATTAATGCCGACAGACGACAGAAAACTTCCGACAGCCGAATTCTTCCCGAAAATGATCAGCAGGAAAAATCCCACCACCGTAGGCGGCAGAACCATCGGAAGAGACAGCAGTCCGTCGATCAGAAACCTGCATTTCTTCACAGGGTATACGAGTCTTGCAAACAGTATTCCCAGAAAGAATGTGAACACTGTCGAAACCGTCGCTGTCTTTAGTGATATCCACAGCGGGGAATAATCAAAATCCATACTTTTCAAACACCTTCGTTGCTGTATCGCTCTTGAGAAACTCAAGAAGTTCCTGGGATTCTTCCGGATTCTTTGTGGACTTAACGATACCTGCCGGATAGATGACCTTCCTGCATGATCCTTCGGGTGCAGCCGTTATTATCTTAACCTTGTCGGTAGTAAATGCATCTGTCTGATAGACCACGCCGCAGTCAACTTCTCCTTCTTCCACCCACGTCAGAACGGTACGTACATCGCTGCCGTAGTTTGCCTTACTCTTTACCTCATCAAGTATCCCGAGCGACGTGAACACTTCCTCGGCATACTGTCCCGCCGGTACGCTCTCCGGATCTCCGAGACCGATCATAGCCACTTTGTCCGTGGCAACATCTTCGAATGACGTTATGTCCATATCAGACGAAACGGGAACTACAAGAACGATCTTGTTCTCGAGAAGCTCCGTTATGCTCCCGCTGTCCATCAGCCCCTCTCCGTTAAGCGCATCCATCTGCTTTGTCGATGCCGAAAAGAAGATGTCTGCAGGCGCTCCCTCTTCTATCTGTGTCTGAAGAGCACCGGAGCCAGCAAAAGAAAACGTAAGCTCCACACCGGGATGATCCTTTTCATACATCGCTTCAAGTTCCGTGCACACATCCGTTAACGATGCCGCGGCAAGTATGTTAATTGATACCGGCTTATTCACGTTAACCGTAGCACTGCACGCGCACAGGCAGGCAACACAAAGGGCTGCCGCCGTTATAACCTTTATTCTGTTTATCATAGTATTATTCTTCTCTCAGATAGTGCCCGCTTTTTCCGCCACTCTTTTCCGAAAGGCTTACAGCGGATATCTCCATCGTCTTATCTATAGCCTTACACATATCGTATACAGTCAGAAGTGCCACGCTTACCCCGCAGAGCGCTTCCATCTCCGCGCCTGTTCTGTCATTTAGCTTTACTGTACATTCACACCTTATGCAGCCTTCCTCCGGGCAAATATCAAAATCGATACCCACCTTGGAAAGCTGAATCTGATGACAGAGCGGTATAAGCTCCGGCGTCTTCTTGGCAGCCATTATCCCCGCGATCCTTGCCGCGGCAAGTACGTCGCCCTTCGGCACCTTACCGTCTGCCACTGCACGTAAAGCCTCATCACTCATTCTGATAAGGCCGCTTGCTCTGGCATACCTTTCGGTTACATCCTTATCGGATATATCAACCATGACAGCGTTTCCCTTTTCGTCAATATGTGTAAGACCGTTCATTATACTATCCTCTCTTTTTACGGTTATTTACCGAATCCGCAGTTCGGGAAACGGCATATGTCGCAGTTCCTGCACATTCCGCCTTCCCCGTATCGGGCCAGATCCTTTGCGGTCAGTTCCTCTTTTGCCAGGATTCTCGGCAGCACGAGATCGAACACCGTCCTTTTTGCGTACATCACACAGCCGGGAAGTCCGACAACGGGAACACTCCTTCCGTCAATATCCAGGTAAGCGAGAAGGAACATCGCACCGGGAAGCACAGGCGCACCGTACGATACGATCCTTGCTCCCGTATCCTTAATGGCTTTGGGCGTCCTGTCGTCGGGATCGACGCTCATACCTCCGCTGACAAGTATCATCCCTACACAGCCGCGCGCAAGATCCATGATCGCTTCGGTTATCGGTCCGGGATCGTCCGGCAGTATCTTCTGTGATGTCACACCGACTCCGTACTCATGAAGTTTGTCCTTTAATATCGGGCCGAACGCATCCTTTATCCTGCCCGAGGCCACTTCGCTTCCCGTTGTGACTATGCCTGCGGTCTCTATCGCAAACGGAAGTATGGTCATAAGCGGCTCGTCTCCCGCGACACGTTTTGCCTCATCCGTTGCCTCTTTTTCGATGACCAGCGGTATTATCCTCGTACCCGCAACACAATCTCCCTCCTTGACCGGAAGATTGGCGTTAACCGTAGCTATCATCATCCGTCCGAGAGAATTCACCGCGCAAAGAGCATCGGTCCTGACCTTAAGAAGTCCGTCCTTTGCGGCCGTTATCGAGATCTTCCCTTCACTCGGATCCGAGGAGAGAAAATCATCCGATCCACCCGTACATATATCGCGAAGTATCTTCGCCGCATCTTCTTCATGAAGCATGCCCTCGTGATTTTCCCAGATGTAGAGATTCTCCTTGCCCACCGACAGAAGAACGGGGATATCCCCCTCCGTAACTATATGTCCTTTCTTAAATACGGGGCCCTTTGTCCTGCCGGGGATTATCTGCGTTATATCATGGCACAGGACGTGCCCGACCGCATCTTCGGTTCTGACCAGTTTCATTATCCGATTTCCTTTTCGAAATAGTTTTTAACGCATAAAAAAATCCCCTTCGCATCATCCGGAGCAAATACCGGAACGTTTACGCTTTGCGGGGATATACAGTCGGTTGCGATACATATGAGAGATTCTTTTTGACAGACGCTTTGATCACAGATCTCTTCGCGAATGACCTCCACCTTTGGATAGGCGGAATCCTTCAGTCCCTCGATGATGATGACATCGGGCGGATCTTCGGACGAACTCATCATCCGTATGAGAGCATCGGGATCCGTTTTCGATGCACACGAGTATGAATACCTTTTGTCTGAAAAAACTGCGGTACTCTTGGCACCCGCGCATTTGAAGCGGTCCGTGTCGCTTCCCGGAAGATCCGAAAAAGCGTCATGTCCGTCATGCTTTATCACGCCAACCGACATGCCGTCTTCTATGAACTCGTTAATGAGGCGTTCTATAAGCCCTGTCTTCCCGCTGTCGGAATATCCACTAACGCAAAATACGAGCGGCTTTTGTGCCTCCCGAAGTTCTTCACGTGTATTGATGTTCCTGACCGTCTTTTTGTCGAAGACGGTATTGTCCAGCGAGATGTATTTTGTCGCGATACGCGAAAAGATCTCGCGAAGTCTGTATTTCTTATGGGCTATCAGTTCTTCTATGACCGGAAGTGCGCTCTTTTTGTATATAGCGCACAGCGGATGGATATGATCCTCATCGGCGATCACATAACAGTCATAATCCGATGAAATAAATCCGGCCATGTACTCAACAAGCTTACTGCTTATAAACGGCATGTCCGCAGCACAAATGAAAACATACTCTTCCTTTGCGCTCAGAAGCACCTGCCTGATGCCTTCAATCGGACCTATATCGGCATGTTCATCATAGACCGTACGAAAACCGAGTTCTTCGTACGCTTTGTTGCCTCCTGCCGAAACAATGATCTCGGAAAAACTTCCGAGTTCCTTCGATATCCTGTTTATGATGCGTTCGTTCCCGATCCGGATAAGTGCTTTATCCGTTCCCATCCTGGAACTCTTTCCGCCGGCAAGTATACCTACCGATAGATCGTGCCTCATTTATATCTCATCCTTCTGATATCAACCGTATCACCGACCGAAATTCCCGTTCCCGCCGGGATATCTATGTAGCAGTTGCATTTATCCATATTACCGAACACCGATGACATGTGCCTGTTGGCAGGAAGATATACCTTCCCCGATTCCTCGTATGCCCGTACCAGTCTTCTTGCCCCGCTCACCTTTTCATAAGGATCGCAAAGCACCGCTTTTCCGGTTACGGCATCAAGCTCGTTACAGCCTGTGATTTTCGCTGTAAGCGGTGGGAAATAAAGATCGAAATTGGCGATCGCGGCGTACGGATTGCCGGACAAGCTGAGTATGATCTTATCCTTATATACGCTTGCTATCGTCGGTGTTCCCGGCTGGATGTTGACACGCGTAAAGAGATGCTTAGCACCGATATCTGACAAAACAGCCGCAACAAGATCGCGTTTTCCGACACTGACACCGCCGGTCGTGATCACCACATCCGATATTTCCGCGGCTTTGATGATGTGATTTTGTATCTCTTCTGCATCGTCCTTACAGTCTTTGCTGTATGATACTTCAAATCCTTCGCTTTTGACAGCGGCGGCTATCATATACCTGATGTTTCCGTAAATGCTCCCCTCGGGAAGTTCTTTTCCGGGGGCGACAAGTTCGCTTCCCGTCGAAATGATCGCAACCTTTATCGGGCGCAGCACGCTGACCTTATCAAGTCCGAGTGATGCGATAAGGCCTGTCTCGATCATCCCTATGCGCCTTCTTCCGGGAAGGACCTCAGAGCCTTTTTGTATCTCTTCTCCGACATGACAGTAATTCATGTACTGCCGTACGGATGCAAAAAGGCTGACTTCATCTTCGCCAAGGTCGGTGTCTTCCTGCTTTACCACCGCATCATATCCGTCAGGTATCATGGCTCCCGTCATGATCCTTACTGCACTTCTGTCATCGCAGTTGCAGGATGCGCGGTCTCCGGCAAGAATTTCCGATACAACCTTAAGCTTTACCGGC
>JAILRJ010000038.1:0-6389 GCA_024698285.1 Lachnospiraceae bacterium
CCGCGTGCGGAGATGAATCCGGTGCTTCTGAAGCCGGTTTCCGATTGCGGGTCGCAGGTCATTGTAAACGGCCGTGTTGTAAGGAATATGAGGGCGGCCGAGTATTACGAATACAAAAAGAGCCTTGTTCCGGTAATTAAAGAGGCTTTTGACAAGCTCCGTTCGGAAAATGACATCATAGTCATTGAAGGGGCGGGTTCACCCGCCGAGATTAACCTTAAGGACGGGGATATAGTAAATATGGGGCTGGCAGAGATGACAGACGCTCCGGTTCTTCTTGTCGGGGATATCGACAGGGGTGGGGTGTTTGCGCAGCTTCTCGGGACACTGGATCTTCTTGATAAGAGCGAGCGCGCAAGGGTATGCGGCCTTGTGATCAACAAGTTCAGGGGCGATAAGGCTCTTCTCGAACCGGGGCTTGAGATAATAAGGCAGAAGGCCGGTATTCCGATATCGGGGGTGGTCCCGTATACCGATCTGACACTTGATGATGAGGATTCGCTTTCGGACCGTTTTGCCGAAAAGAGCGCGAAAGCATTTGACATTGCGGTCATAAAGCTTCCGCATATTTCAAACTTCACGGATTTTGAAGTCTTTGGACAGGCAGAGGACGTATCGGTTCGTTTTATTTCCGACGTCAGACAGTTCGGGGATCCCGATATCGTCATACTTCCGGGGACTAAGAATACGGTCGGGGATATGAACTGGCTCAATGAGTCGGGTATGGCCGACAGCGTGAAGAAATATGCCGGATCCGGCGGCACAGTGATCGGGATATGCGGCGGATACCAGATGCTCGGCCGAACTGTTTCCGACCCTGATAACCTTGAATGCGGCGGAGATATTTCGGGATTATCGCTCCTTCCGGTTGATACTGTTCTTAAAGACAACAAAATACGAAGGCTTTATAAAGGCAACCTGTCGGATCCTTCGGGAGTCCTCGGGCCCCTTAAAGGAGCCGAAGTCTCGGGATATGAGATACACATGGGTGAGACGGTGCCTTTTGAGGACCTGGCCGAGTTTACATCCGACAGGACCGGATACTGCCGGGGAAATATATACGGAAGCTACGTTCACGGCCTGTTTGATGAAAAGGATATAGCAAAGGGAATTATAGAGCTTGTTTCCGGGCGAAGGGGAAGATCCGTCAATACGGATGGTATCCTGGATCAGGCGCAGTTTAAGGAGAAGCAGTATGACCTTTTAGCCGACTGCCTGAGAGATAATCTTGATATTGATAAGATATACGATATCATGTCGATAAAGAAGGGATAATGACCGAAAAAGAACTGTTTGAACTGAATATTACAGAACCGGACAGAAGCGTATATGACCGGGCAAAAGAGCATTTTGATTCGCTTGCAAAGCCGATCGACGGTTTTGGCAATCTTGAGGATATCATATGCCGTATCGCTTCTATCAGCGGCAGCGTGCATCCCGACATGTCAAAAAGGGCTGCAGTTGTCATGTTTGCTGACAGCCGTGTTGTAGAGTCGGGAGTATCCCAGATCGGGCCCGAGGTCACGCGTGATGTCGCAAGGCTTACTGGAGAAGGCAGGAGCACACTTTGTGTCCTGACGGTCGGCAGCGGGATCGAAGTCATCGGAGTGGATATAGGTATGGACTGCGATGATGCGATACCGGGCATAATTGACAGGAAAGTGGCACACGGTGCGGGAAATATCGAAAAAGAGAGCGCTATGACCAAAGATGAGTGTCTTCGGGCGATAGAGACCGGCATCGGGATCGTTAAAGAATGCCGGGATAAAGGTTTCGGACTGATCGCAACAGGCGAGATGGGGATAGGAAACACTACGACAGCCACGGCGCTTTTATGCGTACTTACAGGGGAAGAAGCCGGAAAGGTTACGGGAAGAGGCGCGGGCCTTTCCGATGAAGGACTGAAAAGAAAGATAAACGTGATCGAGAACGCTTTAAAGCTTCACGGTCCGGATATACATGCCGGGAAGGAAAAGAAGATTTCTGACCGGTCAAATGCGTTTGAGGTGCTCTGCCGGGTCGGGGGACTCGACATTGCAGGCCTTTGCGGCATTTTCGTCGGAGGCGCCTTATATCATGTTCCGATCATAATTGACGGGCTGATAAGTGCCGTATCGGCACTTGCAGCTGCGCGTATCGTCCCGGGATGCGAACGATATATGATCGCGTCACACAGCGGCAGGGAGAAGGGAACGGATATAGCGCTAAAACAGATGGGACTAAAGAGTATAATAGATGCTGATATGGCACTCGGAGAAGCTACGGGCGCCGTTATGATAATACCTGTTATTGATATGGTATATCGTGTATACAATTCAGGAACAAGCTTTAAAACAGCGCAAATACGGCAATATCGGAGGTACAACAAATGATAACACTAGTTATCGGAAAGGCCGACAGCGGCAAGTCAAAAGTTGCGGAGGACCTTGCTCTTTCCGACAGGTACAGGAACAGATACTACATTGCCACGATGAAAGTGATGGACGAAGCGGGAAAGGCAAGAGTCGAAAAACACCGAAAGATGCGTGAGGGCAAGGGATTTGTTACGCTGGAGATTCCGCTTTACGTCGGAAATGCGGTCGACTCCATGGATAATCCCGAAGAGAGCGTGGTACTGCTCGAGTGCGTTGCCAATCTCGTCGGCAACGAGATGCACGACGATCCCAATATGGCATGGATGTCGTATCAGGGAGATGCCTTTGAGCACGAATTCGCCCTTACGATCGTCGAGCGCATAACAAGGCTTGCGGACAAGGTTTGTGATATGATAGTGGTAGCGGCAAGCTTTGAAGCCGATCCTTCGGATGATGAGGAGACGGCGCTTTATAAACGCCTTGTCGACAGTGTAAACAACGAACTTCGCAGGATAGCGGGAAAGGTAATAGAGGTGTGATATGAAGATACTGAAAAATCTGGCTGCGGCCTTTTCTCTGTATTCGAGGATACCGATGCCCCGGTTTGAACTGGATGATGAAGATTCTTCCAGCGTCATAGCGTTTCTTCCGCTTGTAGGAGCGCTTGTCGGAGGGGTACTGTTCGTTGTCATACGATTTTTATCGAATAAACCCGTAAATGTCTCGTTCAAGGCCCTGATGGCGGTCATAATCCCGCTTGTCATAACCGGAGGATTTCATGTTGACGGGTTCATGGATACCGTGGATGCGATACGTTCGTACCGCTCGAAAGAGGAGAAACTTGAGATATTAAAGGATCCCCATTCGGGCGCGTTTGCGATCACGGGCGCTGCCGCCGCGGCGCTCCTTCTGATCTTCTCGTTCGGAACGATAATACATCTTGAGATGACGAAAGACGTTCCAATCGTGATCTTTGCGTGCGGGGTATTCGTCATATCAAGGGGAATGGCGGCACTTACGTCACTTATGATGAAGAAAGCCAAAGATGACGGCATGCTTGTTGCCGAGACGAAAGATTCGGGCACGGGATCCGCTGTGTTTCTTCTGATAGTGATCACTGCGGTCGTATCTTTTATGGCGTTTCTGAGCGCACTTTATACGGGAGTGATCGCACTTGTATTTGCGGTGTTTACCTTTATCTACAGATTTGTCGTTAACCGGAACTTCGGCGGAGTCACCGGTGATACCGCAGGCTTTTATATCGTAACTTCCGAGGTGTATGCGATAACGGCACTTGCCGTCACGGCGATTCTTACGCTTGGTTAAACGGTTTACATAACTATATGCAAACAAAGACGATAATACTTATCCGTCATGCTAAGACCCGGTCAAACGTCATCGAAAGATACAGCGGTGTCAGGACCGATGAAGGACTCTCTGATGACGGGATAAGGGAGATAAAAATAAAAAGGGATACGATAAGAAGTATCCTGTCAACGGAGCCGGCGTTTGTGATCTCGGGTCCGATGAAGAGGGCAAAAGAGACGGCTGCGCTGTTGTTTCCGAGTACTCCGCTGAAAATCGTTCCCGATCTGACGGAGACCGATTTCGGGAACTTTGAGGGGAAGACTTTTGAGGAGCTAGGCTCCGACCCCGACTATCAAAAGTGGATCGATTCAGGCGGTACGATCCCGTTTCCGGGAGGGGACGATCGAAGTGAGTATATCGCAAGGTCCATGGACGGCTTTTTTGAGATACTCAGCCTTTCAAAAGAGATCGGAGAGACCGTAGCCGTCTGCCACGGCGGGAACATCATGGCGGTCATGAACAGCCTTACGGGCGGCGAATATTACGATTTCCGGGTGAAAAATCTCGGAGGATACGTTATTAAGATCCGGGAAGATGATGAGAGAATATCTGTTATTTCATATGATCGCATTGACTGCGGGAGTGATTCTTGATATCGCGATAGGTGACCCCTTGCGGCTTCCCCATCCGATCCGTGCGATCGGGGTCCTTATAGGTACACTTGAGCGCCTCTTTCGAAAGAGTACGAAAAAAGAGGCCGTAAGTGAGCGAAAGATAATGGATACGATGTCGGGAGCTTTGCTCTGGATTATTGTTATTGCCGTTGTATTTGCGGTATCCTTCGGGACACTTGCGGGCGCCTATCGGCTGAACGGATATGCCGGACTGGTAGTGGAGACCGTGCTTACGTTCTATATACTTGCGGCAGGGAGTCTCCGCGATGAGAGCATGAAGGTCGGTAAGGCTCTTCCGGATATTCCGGCAGCAAGAGATGCGCTCTCGATGATAGTCGGGCGAGATACGGCGTCTCTCGATGAGGCAGGTGTCATAAGGGCCGCGGTTGAGACCGTTGTGGAAAATACGTCGGACGGGGTCATAGCCCCGCTCCTATACACATTCATCGGCGGTCCCGTTCTCGGAATGTGTTACAAGGCAGTAAATACGATGGATTCGATGCTCGGATATCATGACAGTGAGTATGAATACTTCGGAAAAGTCGCCGCAAGGGCCGACGATATTGCCAATCTTATACCGTCGAGGATAAGTGCGGTCTGTATGATTTTCGCCGCAGGCGTGATGCCGGGATACAGCTTTGGCGGGGCATTTAGGATATGGCGACGGGACAGGTACCGTCACAAGAGTCCGAACAGCGCGCAGACCGAGAGTGTGTGCGCGGGTGCGCTTGGGGTGCGGCTTGCCGGGGATGCAAGCTATAAAGGGATAATGGTCAAAAAGCCTTATATCGGAGACGATGCGAGACCGATAGAGGCGCAGGACATAAAGAGGGCCGTCAGGCTCATGTTCGGAACGGAGTGCGTATGCATGGCGGTGATATTTACAATAACAGGGTTGAGCTTGATCATTCGGTGAACCTGAATCCGTACTTTGATGTGGGTGATCGCGATGATCCGGCGGGGGTATACCCCGATATCGATCAGACAAAGCTGAGATGTGCCATAGCGGCGTCCGAGGGAGTCGGGCCGGAAAACGTCTTTGCCGGATGCGGGGCTTCGCAGCTTCTGATGGCGGCAGCTTATGCCTTAAAGCCCAAATGTGCGTTACTTATAGAGCCGTGTTTTGACGGATACAGGTATGTTTTGGAATCCCTCGGTGACTGCACGATAAAAAGGTATTACTTGCGGGAAGAAGACGGATTTGCGCTGACGGATGAAATCCTCGCCTCGCTTTCATCGGGTGTGGATGCGCTGTTTATCGCCGATCCGAACAATCCTACGGGACGAAACATCGATGAAGGGCTTTTGAAAAGGATACTTGGCGCTTCGCGCACTCACGGGATCACAGTCGTGCTCGACGAGAGCTTCTATACTCTCTCGGACGGATACAAAAGCGGCAGGAGCGCCGGACTTATCGCAAAATACGAGAATCTTGTGATCGTAAGGTCGTACACGAAGAGCTTTGCGCTTCCGGGTGTGCGTATGGGCTGTGTTATAAGCTCCGGTGCAAATATCGAAAAGATCCGAAGGCATCTTCCGGAGTGGAACCTTCCGGCTCATACCGATAAGGTCATGCAGGAGTGTGTCGGGAAGTGGAATGACGATCTGTATGAGCGATCGATCAGGCTGATCGAAACCGAGCGTGAATTCCTTGCGGGGAAGCTGTCCGATCTCGGCTTTAAGGTATTTATGAGCGATACGACGTTCATCCTGTTCAAGGGTCCGGATGATCTGTATGAAAAGCTTCTTGAGAGGAATGTCCTGATCAGGAACTGTGATGATTATGAGGGACTCGGCAGGGGATATTACAGGATCGCCGTAAGAAGGCATGAGGATAACGTCCGGCTTGTAAAGGAGATCGTCTCTGTTACGGATAAAAGCGGGGAAACGGATCTTGACTGATAAAACGAAACTGAAAACGGAATATATCGCTCCGGCCGAGATCGAGAAGAGAAGTTTTGAGATCATAACGCAGGAGCTTCTTGATAAAGAGGGCATCGTGATCAACGGATGCGAGTCAGTAGGGCCGCCAACGGGGGATTCTCCCATACTT
>JAILRJ010000077.1:0-10514 GCA_024698285.1 Lachnospiraceae bacterium
TTTCGGAGACAGTGTTTCGGGCAGGTTCCTGTTCCTTATCGATGAGGCACATAACCTTACCGAGCGTGCGATGAAGATGTATTCGGCGCGTCTTGTGAAAGAGGAATTTCTTGACATGAAGCGTCTTGTAAAAGATGTCGATGCCAAGCTTGCAAGATCGCTTGATAGCTGTAACAAACATCTTCTGACGCTCAAGCGCGAATGTGAGGATGTTATGGTAGTGGATAATTTCGACGTTCTCGCAACGCTGCTGCTTCGGCTTAACGGACGGATAGAACAGTTCCTTGATGATTACGAACATTTCGAACACTCCGAGGAACTTCTCGAATTCTATTTCGGTCTGAGACATTTCCTGAACATTTACGAAAACATGAACACGGCTGATTACGTTCAGTATACGAAGTTTTCGGATGACGGGGACTTCGAGGCGCATCTGATGTGTGCTAATCCCGCAAAGCCCGTAAGGACATGCACGGACAAGGCAATCTTTACCGTATTCTTTTCCGCGACCCTCATTCCGATTCACTACTATCGCATGATGCTCGGCGCCAAAGAGAGTGATCCGGCAGTCTATGCCAAGTCGGTATTCGATCCCGCAAAACGACTTCTTGTTGTGGCGCGTGATGTTACGAGTAAGTATACGAGAAGAAGTGACAGCGAATACGATCGCATGGCTGAATATGTATCATCCGTCGTATCGTCGAAGGACGGAAATTATATCGTGTTCTTTCCGTCATTTGCGATGCTCGCACGAGTCCATGAAATGTTTGTCGGTCGATATCACGATCCGGCGCGGCAGGAAGTGATCGTACAGTCGTCGTCGATGTCCGAATCGGAGCGTGAGGGATTCCTTGCAAGGTTTAATGAAAACGATAATAAAACGGTGATAGGTTTCTGCGTGCTCGGTGGGATCTTCTCCGAAGGGATAGATCTGAAAAACGATGCGCTTATCGGTGCGATAATCGTCGGAACAGGTCTTCCGATGGTATGCGCGGAAAGAGAACTGTTAAAGAGATGTTACGATGACATGGGACTGGACGGTTTCGCTTACGCATACCGTTATCCGGGAATGAATAAGGTCCTTCAGGCCGCAGGCCGAGTTATAAGAACAGAGGAGGACCGCGGTGTCGTGGCCCTCCTCGATGAACGTTTCTTAGGTCGTGATTATTTAAGACTCTTTCCCAGAGAGTGGGAAGAATACAAAGTCTGCCGCGTTGATGATGTTGCGGAGACTATATCGTTCTTCTGGAATCCTATTCAGCGCCTTCCCTGACTGCAGCAGCAGCTTCAGCCTGGATATCGGGGAAGTATGAGAGAACAGGCGCTTCATCCTTACCTTCAAGCTTACGTGCAACGTAGTTACGTGTGATCTTAACTACAACAGGTGTGAGTGCGACTACACCGATAAGGTTGGGGATCATCATGAGTCCGTTGAACGTATCCGAGATGTCCCATGCAAGGGATGATGTCATTATCGCACCGGATACCATCATAAGAACGAAGATAACGCGGTAGATCTTAACGCCCGTGATTCCGAATACATATTCAACAGCCTTGCTGCCGTAATGTGACCATCCGAGAACTGTTGTGAACGCGAACAGAAGAACGGCGATCGCAACGAACCACTGGCCGGGTTTGCCGAACACGTTACCGAATGCTGCGGCAACAAGAGTTGCATCACTTACACCTTCTTCTACCATTCCGGTGGAAAGATCGATGTAACCCGATGAGAGAACAACGATAGCCGTCATCGTACATACGATGAACGTATCGGCGAATACTTCGAATATTCCCCAAAGGCCCTGTTTAACGGGCTCTTTTACGTTTGAGTTACTGTGTACCATAACTGAGCTACCGAGACCTGCCTCGTTCGAGAACACGCCCCTCTTACATCCCTGCTGGATAACGGTCATAACGGCTACACCGGTTGCACCGCCGGCAACAGCCTTGATACCGAATGCAAACCTGAAGATCGCAACGAACATATGACCTATCGTTGATATATGAACTACCATGATGATGAGTGCTCCGATGACATAGATGAGCGCCATGAACGGAACGACCTTTTCTGCAACGGCTGCGATACGCTTTAAGCCGCCGATTATGATGAATCCGCCGATCAGCATGAGCACGATACCGATGATGAGATTGACAAGGCTGATTCCTCCGAGAACAGTCGGAAGGTTTGCGTTTTCAAAGAATGCACTCTCAAGGTTAAGGGTGATCTTGTTGATCTGTCCCATGTTACCGATACCGAATGAGGCAAGAATAGCAAATATCGCAAACAGAACAGCAAGGAAACTTCCGAGCTTCTCATATCCGGTTATCTTTCCGAGACCGTCCTTGAGGTAATACATTGCACCGCCGGACCACTCGCCTTCTTTGTTCTTGCGTCTGTAATATATTCCGAGAACGTTTTCGGAGTAGTTTGTCATCATTCCGAGGAAAGCTGCCACCCACATCCAGAATACGGCTCCGGGACCGCCTACGCAGATGGCTGCCGATACACCGGCAATGTTACCGGTTCCTATCGTTGCCGCAAGGGCGGTACAAAGTGCCTGGAACTGTGATACGCTTCCGGCTTCGTGTTTGACGTGTGCATCCGCTTTAAACACACCGCCGATAGTCTTGCCTATCCAGTGCTTGAAATGTGTCACCTGGAAGCAGCCCGTCAGGATCGTTGTAAGTACACCGGTACCGATCAGAAGCACAAGACCGATCTTGACCCAGACGAATGAATTGATGCTGTCGTTGATTGCAGCTACGCTGTTCATAAAATCACTCATGGTATCTCCTCATTATCATAAAAACTTTTTTTAAGAACAAAGAGGCTGTAGCATCAGCTACTGCCTCTTTGCAGTTCACTTTCTCTATTATACACATATGAAGCGATATGTAAAGACTCAGCGTTCCATCTTAAGAAACATTGATGAATATGCCGGCATACGAAGTCCGCCGCCGAAGTCGACATTGTTTCCCGAGATCAGGTCTTCCGCCATTCCGCAGCCTGCATCAAAGTGAGCCACATACTCGTTGTCATCGGCATTGATGCATACGAGAACTCTTTCTCCGTCGACCTTTCTCTCGATTATGCACTGTTTGTTTGTAAGTACGACATTTCTGAAATCACCGTAACAAAGGGCACGGCTTTCGCGTTTTGCTTTGGCGATCTTTGAAATGTGCTCTGTAAGAGCCGTCTCTTCGGGTGCATCAAAGCGCGGACGAAGTGCGGGATCTCCCATTGATTTGTCCGCTTTCGTTCCCCATTCGCTTCCGTAATACACGCACGGCACGCCGGGCATTCCGAAAGCGAGAGAGTAAATGAGCGGCAGATGAGCCTCATTTGCCAGAATGCTCGCAACCCTTGTGACGTCGTGGTTGTCAACAAACGACAAGAGGTGACGTCCGCGATACAGACACCAGTTGTCCGGTCCGAACTGTCGAAGGAGCGAGTGACATATCTCGAACATGTTCATGCTGTTAAAGCTCGAGTACAGGCCTTTGTAGCATTCGTAGTTTGTGACCGAATGGCACATATCGTCGGCCATCCAGCGATTGTAGTCGCCGTGAAGGCATTCACCCAGAAGGTAAAAATCATCTTTCAGGCCGTTTGTAAAGCCGCGAAGTCTTTTTAAGAATTCGGGCGGCAGGCAATATGCCACATCAAGACGAAGACCGTCGATATCGAATTCATCAACCCAGCCCTTTATGCAGTCGAAGATATGATCGACAACGGCGTCGTTCCAAAGATTAAGCTTTACGAGATCGTAATTGCCTTCCCAGCCTTCGTACCACAGGCCGTCATTGTAGTTGGAATTGCCGTCGAAGTTTACGTTGAACCAGTCCTTGTAAATGCTGTCCCATCTGTATCGAAGAACGTCCTGGAATGCCCAGAATCCTCTTCCCACGTGATTGAATACACCGTCAAGAACGATTTTGATCCCCGCCTCATGAAGAGCATCGCACACTTTTTTGAAATCTTCGTTGGTTCCTATACGGCTGTCGATGATCTTGTAATCTCTCGTGTTATAACCGTGAGTATCAGATTCGAAAACGGGTGAGAAATAGATCGCGTTGATGTTGAGTTTTTTAAGGTGATCGATCCAGTCGATGACTTTTAATATGGAGTGATTTTCTCCGGCGTGCTCGGGGCGCGCTCCGTTGTTTCTCTCCTCGGCGCATATCGGAGCCGACGGATTGTCGAACGGTGCTCCGCAAAAGCCGAGCGGATATATCTGATAGAATACAGATTCATATGCCCACATATTGATTCCTCCCTGTTGGAAATATACAAAATATAGTATCACTTCTTTTGACATTGCGCAAATCATGGTGTATCTTCTTAATCAAACGAGAATTAGGCTGGTCGGTGTGCGGATAAAGAGTTTCCGAGAAATACCCTGTGAAGGATATCCCGCATGGAATGCGGGATGCCCCCCGGCGAGGGGGTCTGCCCAACATCTGCTGCGCAGATGTCGCCGCGTCACGATTGCTTCGCAATCCTGACATGAGTTACGCCGGAACAGGAGCGGGAGCGCGTTTTCGAGGGAACTGCTTTATCCGCACACCGGAATTTAGCAGCGAGGCGGGCGTTCCTATGCACGCCGGCCATTAAAGAAAAGAAAGGAATAATATGGCTGAAATTTTACTTGGTTCACACTGCGGAATGAGCGGAAAGGATATGTTCCTCGGCTCCGCGAAGGAAGCACATTCATACGGGGCCAATGCATTCATGGTCTATACCGGTGCGCCCCAGAATACGAAGCGCAAAGACGTGAGCGAACTTCGGATTGAGGAAGGGCACGCTTACATGAAGGAGCACGGCATCGAAAAGCTTGTGATCCATGCGCCGTACATAATCAACCTCGGGAACACGGTAAAGCCCGAGATATTCAAACTAGCTAAGGATTTTCTTGCGGTGGAGATCGAGCGTACCGTGGCAATGGGAAGCGACGTGCTGGTGCTTCATCCGGGTTCGGGCGTCGGAGCGGAAACGGACGTTGCGATCAAGCAGATTGTCGACGGGCTTAACGAGATACTGACTCCGGATATGAAGTGCACGATCGCACTTGAGACTATGGCGGGGAAGGGATCGGAGATCGGAAGCCGGTTTGAGGAACTTGCCGCGATAATCGACGGAGTGAAGCTTTCCGATAAGCTAAGCGTATGCTTTGATACATGCCATGTATTTGATGCGGGATACGACATTGTGGGTGATCTTGACGGAGTGTTTGACGAGTTTGACAGGATCATCGGCAAGGAGAGGATCTCGGTATTTCATATTAACGATTCCAAGAACGAATTCGGATCTCACAAGGACAGGCACGCCAATCTCGGTGACGGAAACATAGGATTCGAAACTCTGTGCCGCGTAGTGTATCATCGTGATTTTCTGAGCGTTCCGAAGATACTCGAGACACCGTATATTCCGGATCCGGATGATCCCGACAGGAAGAATCCGCCTTACAAGGAAGAGATCGAAAGACTTCGCCGGGCACGGCCGCAGTAAAAATGTTGTTAAAAAGCCTCTTTTTCTTTGACACTCGGCACGGGCATTTGTTAGAATTTCCATATCGGAATAACCCTTCATAACAACCTACGGGGGAAACAATATGGATTTTCAGAAGATCGCAGACGGCATGAGTGCCATGACCTGTATCGTATCCGTGGAAAAGCATCCGGAAAAGGGACGCGGAAAGTTTCGCATCGTAACGGGGAATAAGGCCTACATCGGGTCGATAGAGCATCCCGCACCCGGAACCAAGATGCTGAAGGATAAGTTTGTGCCCAATAGCGAGTATACAGACTATCTGTCAAGGGATCTTAACTTCGAGGATTACTGTTACCGTGCGGCTATAGATAAGAAATGTCTTCATTCCTACGCGCATCCGGACAGGATGGATGTGTGGTTCAACATGATGTTCATTCCTCTTGAAGCGGATGACGATGACCTCGGATACTGCATCTATATGATGGAGATCAATCTTGAGGCGGACTCGGAAAATCTCTCAAACATTTCCTCCGATATCGCGGCGTCGGTTCTCGACACGTGTATCAAACTCCGTGGAACGAATGATTTCAAAGCGACGATGAAGGATGTTGTAAAAGGCATCCGTGTTCTTTGTGATGCCGAGCATTGCTGTATCCTCACGATGGATGAGATGAGCAGGACATGTGAGGTTTTGGGAGAATCGTTCGTTGAGAACACAACGCTTCTTCCGATGAGAACATATCTTGACAGCTCGTTCTACGATATCGCCGATTCATGGAAGGGAACCATCGCGGGAAGCAACTGTCTGATCGTCCGGAATGAGCCTGACATGGAGATCATAAAAGAACGCAATCCCGTATGGTATGAGTCGCTGACATCGGCCGGTGCACACAATATAGTACTGTTTCCGTTAAAATCACGTAATCAGCTGCTCGGCTATATGTGGGCACTCAATTACGATCCGGAGCGTGCGATTAAGATCAAAGAAACCCTCGAGGTCACGACTTTCATTCTCGGGTCGGAACTCGGCAACTATCTTCTCCTTGACAGACTCCGTCTGATCGGATCGAAAGATATGCTGACCGGGGTCATGAACCGTAACGAGATGAACAACTACGTTGATGAGCTCAGCCGCGGATTCAAGACCGAGGCATCGGTCGGGGTTATCTTTGCCGATCTTAACGGGCTCAAGACCATTAACGATTCCGACGGACACAACGCCGGAGATCTTCTTCTTAAAAATGCCGCATCTGCTCTGAAGAGTGTATTCAGAGAGAATGAGATATTCCGTGCCGGAGGAGACGAGTTTGCAATTATAGTTACCGGTATCACACAGGCGGAACTTGATGAGAAAATCTATAAGATCAGAAAGGAATGCGAAAAATACGACAACCTTTCGTTAGCTCTGGGAGGAAGCGTTGAGGATAACGGCAGTAACGTCCGTATGGCACTTCGAAATGCCGACGAGAAGATGTATGAGGATAAGCGAAAGTTCTACGAGGAACATTCGATAAGCGCGGGTGGCGGCAGAAGAAGACAGCGCGAAAAAGCGATCCTTCAGGAGATCAATTATGATCAGATGACAGCTCTTCCGAGCATGACGCATTTCTTACGACTTGCCGAGAACGGACGTAAGAAGATGCATGAGAAGGGTATACCTTCGGCCGTTGTGTTCCTGAATCTTATCGGGCTGCGTTTTTACAATATGAAGAACGGCTTTGCCGAAGGCGATGTTGTCATCAAGTCGCTTGCGGAAAATCTGGCCTCTCAGTTTTCACCGGAATGCTGCAGCCGCTTCGGTCAGGATCACTTTGCGGTGTTTGCCGAGGAAAAGGATCTTGAGATAAAACTCAATAAGATATTCGGCGAGATGAAAAAGGCAAACGGAGGGAAGAGCCTTTTCGTGCGTGCCGGAATATATCCCGATTCGATGGGGATAGTTGAGCCGTCGCTTGCGTGCGACAGGGCAAAATACGCCTGTGATTCCATTTCGGATGACAACGCATCTTCATTTCGGTATTTCGATAAGAAGATGCTTTCGCTCGAGATCAACAGGCAGTACGTCGTAGACAATCTCGACCGTGCTCTTGAAGAGAACTGGATAACCGCATTCTATCAGCCGATCGTCAGGACTTCGGGAAGGAAGATCTGTGATGAGGAAGCACTTGCAAGGTGGATCGATCCCGTAAAGGGTATGCTCTCGCCGGCCGATTTCATACCGATACTCGAAGACACAAGGCTGATATACAAAGTGGATCTTCATATAGTGGATGTCATCATTGAAAGGATCCTGACGCAGAGGAAAAAGGGACTGACCGTGGTTCCGATATCGGTGAATCTGTCCAGGACGGATTTCGAATGCTGCGACATAGTGGAGGAGATCAAGAACCGTCTTGATGCGGCTGACGTTCCGAGAGAACTTCTGACGATAGAGATAACCGAGAGCGTTGTCGGAAAGAATTTCGACTTCATGAAGGAACAGATAACAAGGTTCCAGAATCTTGGATTCCAGGTATGGATGGATGATTTCGGAAGCGGATATTCGTCACTTGATCTTCTCCAGGAGATGCAGTTCGATCTCATCAAGTTTGACATGAGGTTCATGAGACAGTTCGAGAACAGCACCAAGTCAAGAGTCATCCTGACCGAGCTTATGAGAATGGCGATCAGTCTTAACATCGAGACGGTGACCGAAGGTGTGGAGACGGTGGAACAGGTTGAGTTCTTAAGTGAGATCGGATGTACGAAAATGCAGGGGTATTATTTCTGCAAGCCGATATCTTTTGAGGAAATAGGGGAAAGATATAAAAAGGGTATAGGGACCGGCTTCGAGAACCCCGATGAGACGATGTATCATAAAGCCGTCGGATCCATAAACCTCTATGATCTCGGCTCGGTTTCAAGTGACGAGAGCGATTCCTTCGTGGAGTATTTTGATACGATGCCCATGGCAGTTGTCGAGTGGGACGGCAGGAACGTGAATGTTACAAGGAGCAACAGATCATATCGCGATTTTGTGGACGGGTATAACAGGAATTCGGGCAGTGATAAAGCAAGCGATGTCTTCCTTGATTCGCTCCGTCAGTGTCGTAAGGTCGGACAGAGAGTTGTCATCAACGAGGAGACACCTGACAAAACGACCATAAATGCGCTGATCAGAAGGATAGCGGACAATCCGATAAACGGGGTAAGTGCATTTGCGGTTGCGATCCTCGCTGTCACCCCCGGAAGCAGACGCGTCTGATCCGTTGTCATATTGCACAAAAAGTGTTGTTTTTCGGGCCTCGATAATGTATAATTTTCTCACTATTTATTTAGTAACAGGAGAGGGCTTAATTATGGGATCAAAATCCAAAAAACAATCGGATAACGACAAAGTTTCATTTGTCAAATCCATCGCAGCAAAGATCATGCTCCTTGTGCTCATATGCGTTACCGTGACCGTCACGGTCTGCACGGTGATATTCATCAATAAAGCCAAGGACGAGATCATAAGCGTTACGCTCGACTATATCGAGTACGTTTCCAAGGCGGAAAGAGATCTGTTAAACCGCAAGACTCCTTCGGCCGTCAATGCGGATTTCTATAAAGCCGCACTCGGTGATGTAGGAATATCAACGATAGAAGGATCATACGCATATCTCGTATCCAACGACGGAACGATGCTGTATCATCCGACTGCGGAGAAGATCGGCTCACCGGTCGAAAACGAAGTCGTTAAGGGGCTCGTTGCTCAGCTTGCGGCAGGGGAAACGCCTGAGGACGGAGTTGCGAGATATCTTTATAAGGGATCATACAAATACGCAGGTTATGCGATAACGAACAAAAATCAGATCCTTGTTATCTCTGCGGATGAGGATGTCGCTCTTGCACCGATGAACAGGATCAGGAACATCGGTATCATCGTTGCTGCAGTTATGGTCCTGTTATCACTCGGAGCAGCATATGCGATGAGTATCATAATCGTCAGGCCCATCAAACAGATTACCGTTATCATGGACAGGACGAGTAAATTCGACTTCAGACATAATCCCAACTCTGCAAAGCTTTGTGCACGTCACGACGAGAACGGTGTTATGGCAAGAGCCGTTCAGAGAATGCGTACAAATCTCAGAAGAATGGTTGCCAGCATAGACGAAGCTTCAACACGTATCAACGGAAACGTCGATCAGCTTGAGGATGTTACGAATGTTGTTAATTCAATGTGTACCGACAACTCCGCAACGACGGAAGAACTTGCGGCAGGAATGCAGCAGACATCGGCTACGGCTGAGAGCATATATGCGAACATCGGTTACATGAAGACAGGTGCCGAAGACATACAGGCTCTTTCGGAAGCGGGCGATACACTTTCAAAAGAAGTTATGGACAGAGCCGCAGAGCTTCGTGAGAAGACCGTACATGCGGCAAACACTACAAGAGAAAAGTACGAGTCGGTTAAGCTTCGCTCCGACAAGGCCATCGAAGATTCCAAGGCTGTTGATAAGATCAATGCACTTACCGATTCGATCATGGCGATCTCTTCACAGACATCGCTTCTCGCACTTAACGCTTCGATCGAAGCAGCAAGAGCCGGCGAGGCCGGACGCGGATTTGCCGTTGTCGCTACCGAGATCGGTAATCTTGCTAACCAGACATCAACAACCGTTGCAGATATCAACAACATAGTCGATGAAGTCAATGCGGCCGTAAGCAACATGTCGGGATGTCTTACCGAAACAGGAGCATTCCTTGAAGAGACGGTACTTGCGGACTATGCTGAATTCGCGCAGGTCAGCGAGCAGTATAACGATGATGCCGTTAAGTTCAAAGAGAGCATGAACGACGTTCACGAATCGATCATTAACCTTACCGATTCGATTGCCAAGATCAGTGATGCGATCTCCGGTATCACATCAACCGTCGGTGAATCTACCGTCGGCGTTACGGATATCGCAGAGAAGACGACCGACATGGTATCACGCACAAGCGAGACGAGCGGTCTTGTCGAAGAAAGCAAGAACTGCGTAGTACAGCTGCAGGA
>JAILRJ010000080.1:0-7559 GCA_024698285.1 Lachnospiraceae bacterium
TGGGGGTAATATATGGCCGGTAAGGAAAAAGGAACCGCATTAACAGGGCTTCAGAAGGCAGCGATACTTCTTATCGCGCTCGGACCCGAGAGAAGCGCACTCATATTTCAGCATCTCAAGGAAGAGGAGATCGAGGATCTGACGCTTGAGATAGCAAATACGAGAAGCGTTACACCGCAGGCAAAGGAAGAAGTAATAAACGAATTTTACGGAGTTTGCCTTGCCCAGCAGTATATCGAAGAGGGTGGTATCACCTACGCCAAAGAGCTTCTTGAAAAAGCACTCGGTAACGAGAAGGCGCTCGATGTTATCGGCAAGCTGACCGCATCGCTTCAGGTTAAGCCTTTCGAGTTCATACGTAAGACCGAAGCATCACAGCTACTTAACTTCATTCAGGACGAGCATCCGCAGACGATTGCCCTTATATTGTCGTACTTAAATGCCGGACAGGCAGCGCTGATCATATCGGCACTTCCGCCCGACAGGCAGTCCGATGTAGCAAAACGTATCGCAATGATGGACCGTACGAGTCCCGACGTAATAAAAGAGGTGGAAAAGATACTCGAATCCAAGTTATCATCGCTCGTCAACCAGGATTACACGATCATCGGCGGTGTCGATGCGGTTGTTGATATCCTAAATACCGTAGACAGAAGTACAGAGAAACACATCATGGAAACACTCGAGATCGACGAGCCCGAACTTGCCGACGAGATCAGGAAGAAGATGTTCGTATTCGAAGATATCCTGCTGCTTGATGACCGTGCGATCCAGAGAGTACTTCGTGATGTTGACAACAGTGATCTTGCGATCGCTCTTAAGGGAGCAAATGAGGAAGTCCAGAATGCGATCTTCAACAACCTGTCAAAACGTCTTGCCGTTATGATCAGGGAGGATATGGAATTCATGGGTCCTGTTCGTATGAAGGATGTTGAAGAAGCACAGCAGAAGATAGTCAATACGATCAGACGTCTTGAGGATGCATCCGAGATCGTAATTTCGCGTGGCGGAGGAGATGAGATAATTGTCTAAGTCCGTGATCAAATCCTACAGCGTGAATTATGCCTCCGGCCAGCAAAAAAAAGAGAAACGCGTCATAGATTCGAATCAGGCGGTTTCAGAGAGGATCAGGGCACTTTCCGAAATGCTCGAGAGCGTTCCGGAAGAAGATTTTGCCGAGGAGTTCAGCGAGGGACTTGATGCCGAGCAGGTCGATGCACTGCTTACCGATCAGGATGAGCTCGCGAAAGAGGCGGCCAGAAACGAAGCCGCACAAAAGCTTATAGATGAAGCAAACGAGCAGGCGCAGCAGATCATTGAGGATGCCAATGCGCAGGCTCAGCAGATAATAGAAGATGCAAAGGCTGAGTCAGCCACGGTATTTGACGAAGCGCGCATACAGGGAGAGCAGGAAGGCAACGAGAAGGGTTATGCCGAAGGACTTGAGCGGGCAAGGCAGCTCGAGGCGGCGGCAGAAGAAAAGGCCGCGGCGCTTGATGCCGATTATGAGGCAAAGATGAGCGAACTCGAACCGAAGATGGTAGAGGCGCTGACGGACATTTACTCTCATGTATTCGGCGTTGACTTATCCGGTCGAAATGATGTGGTCCTGCATCTTCTTAAGGATACGATAAGAAATATCGAGAGTTCGAAGAACTTTCTCGTTCATGTTTCAAAAGAAGACCGTGAATATGTCAGCGAAAACAGGGATGAGCTGACGGAGGGACTCGGAGGGTCCGCGACCGTTGAGGTCATTGAGGACATCACTCTTTCGGCAGGAAGCTGTTTTATAGAAACGGATGGCGGCATATTCGACTGCAGCCTGGGAACGGAGCTGGAACTTCTCAGGAAAGAGCTTCGTATATTGTCGTACACGGAGTAGGCAACAGAAAATGGATTTTAACCCGGATAAATACAAAAAGGTCTTGGATAAGACCTTTTTTAAGAAATTGGGGAAAGTTGTTAACGTTGTCGGACTTACGATAGAGAGCAACGGACCCGATGCAAAGCTCGATGATCTTTGCAGGATCATCGTCGACGACGAGGACAAGTATGTACTCGCGGAGGTCGTCGGATTTAAGGACGGCAAGACACTTCTGATGCCGTTTGAGTCTACCGAGGGGATCGGCTTCGGATGCGTTGTTGAGAACATGGGATATCCCCTGTCCGTGCAGGTAGGACCAGAGCTTTTGGGACTTGCGCTTGACGGACTCGGCCGTCCGATAGATGGTAGTGAACTTACATGCGCACAGAGCTATCCGATCGAAGCACCCGCACCGGATCCGCTCAAAAGAGAGATAATAAGTGAGATACTTCCGCTCGGCGTCAAGGCAGTTGACGGGATAATGACGATAGGAAAAGGCCAGCGTATCGGTATATTCGCAGGCTCCGGCGTGGGCAAGAGTACACTTCTCGGAATGTTTGCCCGCAACACGAAGGCAGATATTAACGTTATCGCCCTTATCGGAGAGCGAGGCAGGGAAGTCAGGGAATTCATAGAAAGAGACCTTGGCGAGGAAGGTATGGCACGCTCGGTCGTTGTCGTTGCAACAAGTGACAAGCCCGCGCTCGTCCGTCGTAAAGCCGCACAGACGGCAACAGCCATTGCCGAGTATTTCCGCGATCAGGGCAGGGACGTTCTTCTTATGATGGACTCGCTCACGCGTTTTTCGATGGCGCAGCGTGAGATAGGACTTGCAAGCGGTGAGCCTCCCGTTACAAGAGGATATCCGCCAAGCGTATATGCGCAGATGCCAAAGCTTCTCGAGCGCGCAGGCTGTGATGACAAAGGCTCGATAACCGGGCTGTATACGGTACTTGTCGACGGTGATGATTTTAACGAACCGATAACGGATACGGCAAGATCGATACTCGATGGGCATATAATGCTTGACCGTAAGCTTGCCCATAAAAATCATTACCCCGCGATCGATGTCCTGCAGAGCATTTCGCGTTGCATGAGCCAGATAGCGACGAAAGAGCACAAGGCTGTTGCAAACCGCCTCAAAACAGTGCTTGCCACATATACCGAGGCCGAGGACCTTATAAACATCGGCGCCTACAAGGCAGGTGCCAACCCGAACATAGATTATTCGATCGAAAAGATCGACAAAGTCAACGAGTTCCTGTGTCAGGATGTTGACAGCAGATATTCGCTCGAAGAAGAGATCGAGTTGCTGTCGAATATATTCGTCGAAGACAATACTGCGGCAGAATGATGCCAAAGGTGATAAAGGGGACGGTTCTTTTTGTCACCTTCATTAGGTAAGGACATGGCAAGATTCCGGTATAGGATGCAAAACATCCTCAATGTAAAAGAGAAGCTCGAGACGCAGGCGAAGAATGAATTTGCGATCGCTGCGGCACGCGAGAGGGAAGAAGAGGAAAAACTTGCGATCTTAGAGGAGCGTCGCGACGGGTTTGAAGCAAGGCTTAAAGAATTGTGTGAATCCGAGCTTGATATAACGTCGATCAAGGAAGCCGAGGATGCGCTCGAGCTTATCAAGTACCATGTCGGCCAACAAAAGCTCAATCTTGCCGCGGCCAGGCAGGAACTTGAAGTCGCAAGACAAAAACTGACGGCAGCCATGCAGGACCGTAAGACACACGAGAGGCTGAAGGAAAAACAGTTTGAACAGTTTAAGGCCGAGGAGGCCGCAAAAGAGAGCAAAGAAATAGATGAACTCGTAAGCTACAGGCACGGAGCAGGTTCAGAGGAATAAAACATGGCAGATACGGATGAAGCTGTAGAGCTTTCTGAAAAAGAGAAGAAGAAAAAAGAAAAAGAAGAAAAAAAAGCCGCAAAGAAAGCCGGTAAAGGTGGAGGATTTGATGGCCTTGCTACCGATTCAGGCGCACTATACGCGGATATAGATGATGAGGACGAGGGATTTTCGCCCTCTGTACTTCTTATTGTCATTTTGATAGTCATCATATGGATAGCCATTCTTGCGCTGCTTATCAAGCTGGATATCGGCGGATTCGGATCAGGAGTGCTCCGCCCGATCCTTAAAGATATCCCCGTGGTAAACAAGATACTGCCGGAGCCGACGGAAATGGAAGAATACAAAGGTGAATTCGACAATCTTCCCGATGCTCTTGCCGAGATCGAGAGGCTCAATAAGCAGATCGAGCAGCTCAAAGCCGACGCGGCTAAGGGCGATGACGGTGAATCCGAGGAGATCAAGGCTCTTAAGGAAGAGATAATAAGACTGCGTACGTTTGAGGACAGTCAGGTCGAGTTCCAGAAGCTCAAGACCGAGTTTTACGAGGAAGTCGTGTTCTCGGACAAGGCACCCGATATCGAGCAGTACAAGGCTTATTACGAAGAGATCGATCCCGATAATGCGGAATATCTGTACAAACAGGTTGTCCAGCAGATCGAGACCGACAAGATAATGGATGAATATGTCAAGGCATACAGTGAGATGAAGCCGAAACAGGCGGCCGCGATATTTAACGAGATGGGCGACAATCTTGACCTTGTTGCCAAGATACTCGGCCATATGGATACAGCTCCGCGCGCCAAGATACTGCAGGCTATGGACAAGGATCTTGCTTCACGCCTTACCAAGATAATGGATCCACAGTAGGGGTTAAGTTTTAGTTCTCTTCAGTCGATATAGATTTTGAGTGTTAACGCACCTTGAAAACTGAAGAGAGGAGGACGGAAGATGGCAAACACTACAGTAACAAAAGTAAGCGAATTAATGCTTGCGAACGTTACAGCCGGTGCCAAGGCCGGCGAACAGAAGGTTTCCGAAGACGGCGGATTCACAAAAGTTCTTAACGATGCCAAAGATTCAACGGCAAATGTCGCAAACGACAAGACCGATGATACAGGCAGATCGGCAAGGACAGTTGTTGACACACCGAAGAAATCGGAGATCAAAGCCGAAGAGACGGTAAGACGCGATCCTGTCGGAAATAAAGAAGACATGGAAGAACTTACCGAAGAAGTTGCCAAAGAGGTTTCGCAGATCTTCAAGAAGATAGTTGAAGTTCTCGGCGTTTCCGAAGAGGAACTTACAAACGCAATGGAAACTCTCGGTTTAACACAGGCAGACCTGCTTAATCCCGTAAATGTCAGGGATCTTTGCATGAACCTTACGGGGATTGAAGATTCGATCTCACTTTTAACAAATGCGGATCTTTACGAGAGCATTAAAGAGATCGTACAGACAGCAGAAACTGCCGGAAATGAAATAGCCGCAGATTTCGGGATCACAAAAGAGGAGCTCATGGTCATTACCAAAGATGAATCTTTTGGTGAGAAAGTAAACGAAGCGGTTACGCTTCTTGGCAAGAAGGCAGAGGCAGCAGATGCAGAACTTAATATCACGGAAGCAGTTCCCGTGACAACAAACATCGAAATGCCGAAGCAAGACATGGATGTCGATAACCAGCCGCAGACAGCAGTCGCAGCTGATATTAAAGATACAAACGAAACAGTTCGCACGGATGCAGCAACTGTTAAGGTAGAGGTTACAGGGAAGCCGGAACCCAAACAGGAAGTAAGGCTTGATACGGAGTCCGCTCAGGTTGCTTCAAACGATCCGCTTAGCCGTACAGGCGAGAGCGTAACGGAAACATTCAAGGCAACCGCAGCAACGACAGAGTCTGACCTGAAGGGCAGCGACGAGGGACTTGAGAATACTTCAAGATTCATCGACAGCGAGGCGATAAACACAGCTCCCAATCAGACACAGGTAGTTCATACCGAAGTTAATAACCTCGGAGACATTGTTGAGACAGTAACAACCTACTCAAACGAGGATGCAAACTCGATAATGAGTCAGGTAACACAGTCCATCAGAGTTAACTACTCAGCAGATACGACCTCGATGGAACTTCAGCTTCACCCCGCATCACTCGGTACGGTGAACATTAACATAGCATCGACGAACGGAGTAGTTACAGCCCATATCCTTGTTGAGAACGAAGCAGTCAAGGCAGCTCTTGAGAGCCAGCTGATAACCCTTCAGCAGACATTCGACGAACAGGGGCAGAAAGTTGAAGCAGTTGAAGTTTCGGTTGCAAACTACGATCTGAACAAGGGCAACGGATCCGACGCAGAGGGCGGTAACGACGAAAGAAAAGCCGCCAATGCAGGAAGAGTCGGAACAAGGCGTCGTATCAATCTTAATGATCTTGACGAAGAAGGCCTTGAAGATCTTGATGAGGACGAAAAGATCGCAGCCGACATGATGGCAAGATCGGGTAACAGTTTGGATTACAAAGCTTAACAGAAAAGGAGACAGCCCATGTCAACAGTAGCCAATATAGTAAACGGTGATATTACAAACAACGGTGTTTCCGCTTCCGAGGCTAAGAAAAACGCAACAAAGTCGGGAGATCTCGACAAGGAAGCGTTCCTCCAGCTCTTAGTTACTCAGATGAAATACCAGGATCCCCTGGAACCTACAGACAACACTGAATACGTATCACAGCTCGCGACATTCTCCGAACTCGAACAGATGACCAATCTCGTTACATCGAGCGATCTTACAAGAGCATCACAGCTCGTGGGGCAGTATGTAACGGTTAAGGAAAAGAACGAGACGACCGGAGAAGAGACGCTCATAGGCGGCAAAGTTGATTCGGTGACGGTTGAAAGCGGTAAAGGATACCTCAACATAGACGGAGGCAAGTATTCGATAGACAATCTTGATTCCGTGGTTGACGAGAAGTACTTAAATGCTTACGAGCTTGCCGACAATTTCACCAGAAGCCTTAACAGCCTTCCAACGCTCGCCAATCTCACAACAAGTTACAAAGACATAATCGATAACCTCACACAGGTTCTTAACGATATGTCCACATACGAGAAAAGCTTCTTAACGGCAGCAAACGTTGCTGATCTTCAGAAGTATCAGGAGAGAATGGCAGATCTTGTACACATCGAGGAAGCTGAAAGCGAAGAATAACAGCCGCAGTAACAGTCGAGGCAAGGAGGAATTCAAATGAAGATATTAAACGGACAATTCCCCTCCATCGAACAGGCAGCCGACAGATATCTCGAAAACAGACCGGAGAGCGCAAAGATCAGCGCAGGCGCAAAATCATTTGCGCAGGTTTTCGCAGATAAGAAAACGGAAGATTCGGCAGTTAAATTTTCCAAACATGCAGCAAACCGGTTATCCGAGAGAAACATAGAATTATCGGACGGCGTGATAAACAGATTGAACGCAGGGATGCAGGCTGCAGGACAGAAGGGAATCAATGAATCACTGGTGATGGTCGACCAGCTCGCATTCATAGTAAATGTTAAAAATCAGACCGTGATCACGGCTCTCGACGGAAAAGAAACAGAGGGTAACGTATTTACAAATATAGACGGAGCAGTGATAGCTTAGATACTTTATTAACGGGATCGGACCTTACGGAGATCCCTCCACTCCCCCGAATGACGGAAGGGGATCAGGCTTAGGAGGTAAATGCCTTATGATGAGATCACTTTTTTCAGGTGTTGCAGGTCTTAAGACTCACCAGACCAAGATGGACGTTATCGGTAACAATATCGCAAACGTAAACACCGTAGCATATAAGTCACAGAACGT
>JAILRJ010000086.1:0-4125 GCA_024698285.1 Lachnospiraceae bacterium
TCATGAGAAACTATCCTTTCATGCACAGATTCCTTCGCAGCATCAGGCATGAGGACGATCCCGAGGCTCTTTCGGTCATCGGGCAGTGCGTTGCCGACATGGAGCGTACATATAAGAAGATATACGATCAGATCGACGGCAGGAAGCTCGTTCAGCCTTCGCAGCTTTCGAGGATAACAGACATCATCGACTGGGTATGCGACGGATTTCTTGATGAGTACTTCCGCGGCGAAGATCCCGATCCGGATAAGCTTTATGAGGAGTACTCCGAGTATCTTACTCTTCTTCGCGATCACTTCTATGCAAGCGATTCCGACAATAAGGTCAGCCTTGCGAGAGAGGAAGTCACCGAGAGAAACGAAACGGTCATGAAGGAGATGCGCCTTGACATGACGTATGAGGAGAGACTCCAGGCTGGCAGGAAGCCGCTCGTTGAGTCCGAAGAGGAGGAAGAGTCTGAAGAAGAAGGCGAAGCGGAGGGCGATGCAAAACCGGCATCGGAAGAAGAGACCGAAACGGTCAGAGCCGAAGGTGAGCCCGAATCATTCGACGATATAATAAAAGAAGCCGAGAAGAACATTTCCACACTCAAAGCCCTGTCCGACGGAGATAACTGATGAAGGAAAAGCTCTATACGATACCGGTCAATGACGCGGTTGCGGCAAATGACGAATGCCCGATATGTAATGCGAAAAGGTCTCTGGAACAGGATGCGATCGATTACGCGATAGGCCCCGGGGCCTCGTATATGGAGAGCGACATCCGTGAGATGACCGACAAAACGGGCTTTTGCGCGCATCATTTTAAGATGATGTTCGACTACGGCAACTCGCTCGGCAATGCGCTCATACTCTCGAGCCACATAAGGAAAGCCGCCGCCGGCCTTAAGAAAGAGATGGCCGGCTACAGACCCGCCCGCTCCGGAATGTTCGCAAAGGGCGGCGAATCGAACGTATCCGAATACATAAACGAGCTTGAAGCAAAATGTTTTGTCTGCGATTACTACCGCGATACATACAAGCGGTACATCGCGACATTTTTTTATTTATACGAAAGCGACCCCGCCTTTGCGGCGAAAATCGCACAGGGCAAGGGATTTTGCCTGCCCCACATGAGAAAACTCTTAAATGAGGCGCCGGATCACCTGAAGAAAGATACACTCGAGGAATTCACAAAGACACTGTTTGATGTGCAGGAGCGTAATCTCGACCGTATTCAGGAAGACATCGACTGGTTTGTGGAGAAGTTCAAATACGAGAACAAGGACAAAGACTGGAAAGAGTCCAAAGACGCGATACCACGTGCGATCCAGAAGATCGTCGGAGGATATCCCGCTGACGGAGCGTATAAACAACAGTAACAGTATTGGAAACAGAAACGGTTCCCGATTCGTATTTTTATGATATAATCATCAGATGGGTATCAGATGCGAAGGGGCATCGAGGGGGGATTCATGAAGGATACGATCATGAATGAAAAGACGGATGTAAGAGAAGACAACATGACCGAAGATAAGCGCAGGAAGAAAAAGATCATTGCTGTCATAATAGCCGTGATACTGATCCTTGGTGCCGTCATTGCTTTCCTTATATATAACAATGCGATAACCGCGGTCACGATGAGAATACAAAGACTTGTCGGAACCGTTAATCTTTATGATGAAGAAGGAGCGGAGCAGTCGCTTCGCGAAAAGATGAGACTCGGCGCGGGCCAGACGGTCACGACAGCCGGACAGAGTCTTATCATGGTCAGTCTTGACGAAACAAAACTCATGACAATGGAAGAGACGAGTAAGGCCGAGATCAAAACGCGCGGTAAGAAGCTCCTCTTCAACCTTCTTGAAGGAAATCTCTTCTTCAACGTCACCGAGAAGCTTGCCGATAACGAATCGTTTGATGTCACGACAACGACCATGGTCTGCGGTATCCGCGGAACGAGTGCGTATGTCGGAAGAGATGCAACGAGCCATGAGATCCTGATGGTAACGGACGGTGTTGTACATGTCGTTGCCACGAATCCCGTAACACAGGAGACAACCGAGGTTGACGTTCCCTCCGGCCAGATGATCACGATCTATCTTGATGAAGAGGCCGAGGGTAACAAGACCATTTCCATAGTTATGAAGTCGTTCAAGGAAGAGGATCTTCCTGCGATGGCGCTTGATGCCATGCGCAAGAACAAAGCCCTGATGGACAGAGTAGCCAAGGCGACGGGATTTTCTCCGAAGAAGCTTGCGACGCTTGCCGATCTGTCATCGACGAAGGGTGTATCGATGTACGGCGAAGCGGTTGACGATCTGAAAGCCGAAGGAGTCGAAGACGCGATCCCGTTCATGGGCGACCGTGCTAACGAGATGACAACGTCAGCCAATTCGGCGCTTAACATTGCAAAGGACGACCTGCCTCTCGAGGTTGCGATAATTCAGGGCTATCGTGATGTCATGGATGTCGGCGTTGAATCCGGATATGACGGTGCAAATCTCAGACAGCTGATGGACGGCACGAGAGGTACGATGGAAGATACGTTCGTACTCATCGACAAGGCGGGTGTCAGGAGTCTCGACAGGATAAACGTTGCGACAAGAGTATCCAATACGCTCAAGGTATCCGCGGGAAGAATGTCACGCGCGAAGCTCTCGACAGATGAGATCGGACAGGTCATGGAAGCCGAGAAGACGCTCATCACGGGTGCGGTAAGAGATTCTGCGGGCACAACTACGGATGGCTCAAAGGGCAGCGATATACTTGCATCACTTGATAAGGTAGGTAAACACATAACTGGCACCGTTGATGATGAGATGAACAAATCATCCGACGGTGAAGAGACAGTCATCGCTCTTCTCGGTCAGGGGAGAAAATCATCCGCTGATGATTCCGACACTGATGAAGCAAAACAGAAGGATACAACTACGGCAGCCGTGCCAGAAGATACTGTTGCCGCTGCAAATGCTGATACAGCCGCTGCGAATGCCGGTAATGCAAACAACATGGCAGCAGGCTCAACTCAGAAGAGCGAGGGAGCAGCAACATCCGCGGAGATCAGGAACGCAAGGGCAGCCATCGCGGTCACCGATCCCAACACCGGAATCGTAGCTCTGGCGGATGGAACGCTTTTTGATCCCACTTATTATGCCGCAGCCAATCCCGATGTTGTGGCACGTTACGGAACAGCCACCGACGCACTCGTTGCACAGTGGCTTGCCGAAGGAAAAGCACAGGGACGTCCTCCTATTGCCCCTCAGCCGGCTCCGACCCAGGCTCCGGTTTGGGTAGCCCAGAACGATCAGACTCAGAGCAACGAACCCGATCCGTACGGTGATGATGAAGATGATGACGACGACGAAGAGGAAGAAAAACCGAAGCAGAGCAGCAGCTCAGGTAGCGGCGGCAATAACAGCCCCGGTGTAACAGATAACGGAAATGGAACATATACACTGTCAGGCGCTGCCGGAAATGCGATAGTAAGCATAAACGCAAACAGTGTACTGGGTATTATCGGTGACCATTCATCAGTCAGACTTCCGTTGACGATTAATGGAACTACATTTGATTCATTATCCCGCGTGGATATTGGAAATATGGGTGACTCTAACACCGCAAGTATCAGTTATAGTGGCGGAACCATTACTGAGGCATGGGGAAAGAATACTACAGGATTTGGTCCTGTTGATACAATCATTTACAGAAGTTCAACATCCTCCGACCCGAGCGTTTCATATGTGAACATGATGGAAGGCTCAACAGATGTCAGGTTGAGTGGTAGACAGGGAAGTTATGGTCCTACTGATCCGGATCCTTTGACCATCAATAAGTAAAAAAAGGGGTCAAAGCCTGAGGAGTATTATGAACTCCGGATGACGTGATTTTCTGCGAAGCAGACAAATTTGACTCTTGCGGCTGCCTTTGTGAGAAACAGGGACGGTTCCGAATTCTCAAAAAGAGATTCGAACCGTCCCCGATATTATAAATGAATTGAGCTCATCAACCCGATGTTAAACATCAGGCGAGCGGCAAAGAGTTTCCGAGAAAACCTTGTGAAGGCGTTTGCGCTTGACGAGGTTTTTTCGAGTCTAGCGTCAATTACGCCGGAACAGGAGCGGGAGCGCGTTTTCGAGGGAACTGCTTT
>JAILRJ010000016.1:0-45139 GCA_024698285.1 Lachnospiraceae bacterium
GCATCATCGATAATAGGAGGAACGATGCTCACCGGAGGTGTAGGAAACATCATAGGAACGCTTTTCGGTGTTCTCTCGCTTGCGACTATCCAGAGTATAGTTTCATCTGCAGGATTCGACCAGGCATGGTGGACAGGAATCACGGTAGCTGCTATGCTTTGTCTGTTCCTTGTCGTCCAGTCGATCGTTATCGCACGCAAGAAGAAATCTCTTAAGAAGCAGGCATAAATGTGATACATGAATGTTAAACGCTTGATCAATTCAATAGTGTTGATAACAGCTGTTAGCCTCTGTTCATTTTCGACGGGTTGTGCACCCGCCGAAAATGCAGAGGCTGAAAGTGTAGTTACGGGGGAAGATCTTATCGTCGTGGGATTTTCCCAGCTGGGTGCGGAGTCCGATTGGAGAAGCGCGAACACCGAATCGATGAAGAGTGTCTTCACGAAGGAGAACGGATACGAACTCATCTTTGAAGATGCACAGCAGAAGCAGACCAACCAGATCACGGCGATCAGAAGTTTTATACAGCGCGATGTGGATTATATCGTGCTGGCTCCGGTTACGGAGACCGGATGGGATACCGTTCTGTCCGAAGCAAAGGAGGCCGGTATTCCGGTCATAATCGTCGACCGTCAGGTCGAAGTTTCCGACGAGGACCTGTTCACATGCTGGGTCGGATCGGATTTTGAACTTGAGGGAAGAAAAGTTTGCATGTGGATGTCAAAGTTTTTTGCCAAGAAGGGCATAAAGGCTTCGGATGTCCATATCGTGGACATACAGGGGACGCTCGGCAGTACCGCGCAGATCGGACGTACAAAGGGATTTGACCATATGGCGAAACTGTACGGATGGGATGTCGTGGATCATGAGCCGGGTGATTTTACGAAGAGTAAAGCAAAGGAAGCCATGTTCTCGATACTCAGGAACTACGACAACGTGAATGTGGTATACTGTGAGAATGACAATGAGGCGCTCGGTGTAATAGAGGTGCTTGAGGCGAGCGGAAAGAAATGCGGCAGCGATATAACCAACGGCGAAGTCATGGTAGTATCGTTCGACGGCGTCAACAAACAGGCCGTATCGAGCCTTGTGGCGGGGCAGATAAGCTGCATCGGAGAGTGTAATCCGCTTCACGGACCGAGGGTCGAATCGATAATCAGGAAACTGCGTAAGGGGCAGGAACCATACAAATATCAGTTTGTAAATGAGAAACTTTATACCAACACCGGCAACGTTCCTTCGATAATGCTCGGGGGCAAGGAATACAAGGTGACGGTACTTAATGAAGAAAGTTTATATGAATGGCCGTATTAACGGACCCAAGAAAAGGAGAAGAGTTATGGACGCAAAAACTTTGATAGCTGAAGGAAAAACATACCTCGGGATCGAATTCGGATCCACAAGGATAAAGGGCGTCGTCATCGACGGTGACGGAAATGTCCTTGCCACCGGCGGACACGGATGGGAGAACCGGCTTGAGGACGGTATTTGGACATACACGCTTGACGATATATGGGGCGGTCTTCAGGACTGCTACAGTGATCTTTGCAGGGATATAAAAGACAAATACGGAGTTGTTCCTACTTCATTCGCATCAATAGGTTTTTCGGCCATGATGCACGGATACCTTGCATTCGACAAAGACGGAAAGCTTCTCGTTCCTTTCAGAACATGGAGAAACACGATCACCGAAGAGTCCGCGGCAAAGCTTACAAAAGAATTCTCGTTCAACATCCCGCAGAGATGGAGCATAGCACATCTTTATCAGGCGATCCTGAACAAGGAAGAGCATGTTAAGGATATTGATTTTGTCACGACACTTGCGGGATATGTTCACTACATGATGACCGGACAGAAGGTTCTCGGAGTAGGTGACGCATCGGGTATGTTCCCAATCGATTCCGCGACTAAAGATTATGACAAGGCGATGATGGAGAAGTTTGACAAGCTCATCGCACCTTGCGGATTCTCCTGGAAACTTTCGGAAGTACTTCCGAAGTCGGTATCGGCGGGAGAGGATGCCGGTACTCTTACGGATGAGGGAGCAAAGCTCCTTGATGTATCGGGAAATCTCAAGGCTGGTATTCCCGTTTGTCCTCCGGAAGGCGATGCGGGAACAGGTATGGTCGCAACGAATTCGGTAGGTCTTCGTACAGGTAACACTTCGGCGGGAACGAGTGTGTTCGCAATGGTCGTTCTTGAGAAGGCTCTTTCAAAAGTATATGAGCAGATTGATATGGTCACGACTCCCGACGGAGCAGCCGTTGCTATGGTTCACTGCAACAACTGCACGAGCGATATAAACGCATGGGTAGATCTCTTTAAACAGTTCGGCGAGATGATGGGATACAGCATCGACATGAACGATCTGTTCACGAAGCTTTACAGCAAAGCTCTCGACGGTGATGCCGACTGCGGCGGACTTCTGTCATACAACTATATTTCGGGTGAGCCGGTAACCGGATTCGATAAGGGCGCTCCTCTTTTCGTTAGGACCGCAGATTCGAAGTTCACACTCGGAAACGTTATGAGAATGCATCTGTATTCCGCACTTGCCGCATTAAAGTCGGGTCTTGATATACTGACGGGCGAAGAGGGTGTCAAGGTTGACAAGATGTACGGTCATGGCGGATACTTTAAGACAAAAGGCGTAGGCCAGAAGATCGCGGCCGCTGCAATCCATGCGCCGGTATCGGTCATGGAGACGGCTGGAGAAGGCGGTCCCTGGGGTATGGCCATACTTGCATCGTTTGCCGACGGAAGGAATCCCGGAGAAAATCTCGAAGATTTCCTTAACCGCAAGATATTCGCCGGTGCAAAGGGAAGCACGGTCGATCCCGATCCGGCCGAAGAGAAGGGCTTTGATGAGTTCATGAAGACATATATGGACGGACTTAAGATAGAACGTGCTGCAGTGGAGGTGCTGTTATAATGCTTGAGGAACTGAAGAAGAGAGTATACGAAGCGAACATGCTTCTTCCGAAGTACGGCCTCGTTACTTTTACATGGGGAAACGTTTCGGAGATAGACAGTAAGACGGGACTGTTTGCGATCAAACCGAGCGGAGTCGATTACGACAAGCTTACTCCCGATGACATGGTCATAATGGATCTTGACGGAAACAAAGTCGAGGGAGACTACAAACCTTCGAGCGACACACCGACTCATCTGGAACTTTACAAGGCTTTTCCCGATATAGGCGGAATAGTTCACACTCATTCGTCATATGCAACGAGCTGGGCCCAGGCCGGAAGGAGTATACCCTGTTACGGAACGACCCATGCCGATTACATTTACGGTGAAGTTCCGTGCCTTCGATGCCTTACAAAAGAAGAGATAGACGAGGCGTACGAGACGAATACGGGCCTTCTTATCATCAATGAGTTTAAGAGGATGAACAAGGACGTTACGGCGGTTCCGTGTGTGCTCTGCAAGAATCACGGTCCGTTCGCATGGGGTAAGGACGCGCATGAGGCGGTTCACAATGCCGTCGTTCTTGAAGAGGTTGCCAAGATGGCGATGAGGGCCGAGGCAATCGAACCCAACGTCAAACCCGCACCGCAGGAACTTCAGGATAAACACTATTACAGGAAGCACGGTGCGAACGCATATTACGGACAGTAAGAGGTCGGAGGTATCTTATGTTTGACCAGAGCGCAGGCATGTTTGACGGCTACAGGACCAAGCTCAAGAAGATTAAGAAGAAGACATACGAAGAAAGATTCGACCTGTTCCTTGACGGGAACAGGCCGGTCTTTGACGATATGTTACAGTACATAAAAGGCAGAGAGGATGCGTCCGTCGCCGCAGACGAGGTGGCGAACATCTTTGCCGAGAATGTTTTTGCCGAATATGCGAGCGGCGGAAAACTTCCGGGAAGTGTCAGGACGGACCTGTCGCTCTTTATGATCTATTTCGTCTTCCCGTCGATACTTCGGATCGGAGACGCCAATTCAAGGCTTCTGTGTGATGCGATAAGGGACGAATGGAGAAGACGAACGGACAATCCGACATTCGACTACACGACATACGAGGATCTTCATGGATCGTTTCAGGAAAAGCTTTTCGGACTGTTTTAGTCTTATCGTCATAGCAGCGGTCATCCTCTGCTTCATACTTATGAAAGATACGGGAACAACTGCGGCTCTTTGCTGGCTTGCAGTTGTTTTTGCGATTTCGTTTTTTATGCGCCCGTTCATGCCGGTAAGAAACCTTTCGTTTCCCGACGCCGGATTTGCACTAACATTCGGTGCGGGGCTTTTTTTGTGCTTTTATCTTTCCTGGACCGTCTCGGCTCTGACGAATCTGGAGTTTTCGGATGTTTCGATGTACGGCTCGCTTGTGATTTTCGCGGCAGCGGGTTATGTACTCAGAAGGTTTGTCCAAAAGAAAGATTATATAAGTGTGCCGGAACTTCAGAAGATGCTGCGGGGGTTTGCCGCATTCTCCGTCATTTTTCTCGCCTTTTTCTGGGTGATCGGGTTCAATCCCGTTGTCGATCCCGGTACGGAAAACTACATGGACTTCGGGTTCATGCAGACGATATACAGGCAGAAGAGTGCGTTCCCTATCGATCCGTGGTTTTCGGGAACGAGACTTAACTATTATTATCTCGGACAGGCGGCGTCGGTCTATATGACAAGGCTTGCACATACGACTCCGGAGTTCGGGTACAACATGATGCTTGCGACTTTTACCGGCATGGTGTTCATGATGGTGTTTGAACTTGTGTCGGGAATCGCCGGGGCACTTTTCGCGGACGGTCCGAAGAAGAGAAGAAGCACGGTAATCGGAGGGATACTCGGCGGTTGCGTTGCGGCTTTCGGGGCTAACCCGCACTGGCTTTTGTACGGTATTGCAGCTCCCGTTCTGGGGCGCCTTATGGGAAGCGGAGAATTCGGATACTGGTTCCCGGACGGTACCGTTTATATAAACGAACAGTTCGGCGACCCCGACAACGGCAAAAACGAATTCCCTGCGTATTCCGTTATACTGGGTGATCTTCACGCGCATGTGATAAATGTGATATTCGTGCTGCCGCTTCTTGCGATCCTATTAGATCTATGCATGAGCGAGCGCGACGAGGAGGACAGAAAAGGGGTCATACAAAGGCTCGTTCTGATCTCGATGCTTCTTGCATATTACAAAGGCGCAAACTACTGGGATTTCGCGATCTATTTCGTGATAACCGGTGCCGTGATCGTGTTCTCGGATATAAAAAGGCGGGGGTTTTCCGCTTCCGTTGCGGTCGGCATCATCACCAAAGCCTGTCTCGTTATCGCCGTTTCGATAATCGCCATTCTTCCCTTTACACTCAATTTCGTTAAGATGGAATCGGGAGTCGCATTCTGCGAAAATCACACCCCGGTTGCAAAACTCTTTGTGCTGTGGTTTATTCCGGTCGCGGTTTCGCTTTTGCTTATACTGTGGATGTACAACGCCGATGCAAAAGATACCGTGCCAAACAAACCGGGAAGGAGTGCGCTTCTTGCGTTTATACTGTGTACGATCGGACTCGTGATCACGCCGGAGGTTGTATATGTCAAAGATATATACGGCGCAAGTAACCTTCGTTTCAATACTATGTTCAAGCTGACTTATCAGGCGTTCATACTGTTTGCGATCATAATCGGAATCGCGTTTGGCGCTGCCGTCATAAGATCATATAAGGCGGTGGTGGCGGCATTTGTCATAGTTACCGCTTTGGATATAAGCTATACACCCTTCGCATGCGGACAGTGGTTCGGCGACTGGTGGGACAGCGATAAAAGATTGGGTATATCATCGCTTGCCGGACTTTACGGGGACGAAAATTACGGATTTGAGATGGAAGCTTATGACATTTTAAAAGAGGATGACAGGCGCGTTCTTAACATTGTTGAGATGTGCGGTGACAGTTACCGGCACGAAAGTTCACTGTCCGTGTATTCGGGAGCGTGTACCCCCGTCGGCTGGTTCGTTCATGAATGGATGTGGCATAACGATCCGGATCCGGTACGCGAGCGTGCGGATGAAGTGTCGTATTTCTACCGTTGCGGTGATGAAGCATACTGCAGGGATTTTATCGAACGATACGACATTGATTATATATTCGTCGGCCCGGGGGAAGTGTGCAAATATGCCGTTAACAGGAACGGTTTCTGGGATCTGGGCGATGTCGTACTCGACAGTATTTGGAAGGATTGCGAACTGTCACTTATAAAAGTGGACAGAACGAGATAATGCGTGTAGAATACATGTTATCTGGGTACTTTCTTTCCGGGAGGATATATGAAGAGGTGTTACACGGCACAGGCCGAGGATAAGGTGGGAACAAACGCCTATCCGAAGATCCTGGAGCAGCTTAAGGAGAACGGTGAGCTCATCTCACCGGTTCTTGTTATCTTTTCATCCGATAACGCCAATTTCGGATGGTATTCCCGTATGTTGTCCAATTCATTTCCGGATGCGACCGTAATAGGTATGACAACGGATGTCTTTATTTCGAAGAGCGGCGTGGGAAGAGCAGGACTGAGCGTTCTTGCCGTCACGTCGGGTCTTAGCGTATCGTCAGGTGTTTTATTCGAGGTCAGCAGATTCCCGAAACGCTCTGCGGATTCCATAACAACGGCTCTTGAGAAGATCGAAAAAGTGAATACGGTATGTCTTGAGTTCAACGCTTCGGTCGGTAACTGCGAAGAACTGGTGATGGATACGTTTCACGAGGTCATGAAGGATAACGATATTCCTTTGTGCGGGGGAACCGCTGCAACGGCGGCCAATCCCGATAAACCTTCATCCGTTTCTCTTAACGGGATTCTGTATATGGATGCCTGCGTGTTTGTGTTCATTCATAACGAGGAGGGCAGGATCGGCATAGTCAAGGAGAACATGTTCAAACCGACAAAGCATTTCTTTACGGCGACGGACGTTGACTGTGACGCAAGAAAGGTATACGAATTCGATCATAAGAGTGCGACCGGTGTTGTAGCATCCGCAATGCAGATACCCGAGGATGAGCTTGGAGCCAATTCTTTCTTCCACCCGGTTGGAAGGGTAGAGAACGATGATGTTAACATCATTGCGGTCAAGGAACTGTTCCCCGACGGCAGTATGAGCTTCTTCTCGAGAATATACAATCAGACGCGTGTTGTACTTCTCGATCCTATAGATCCGATCGAGGATGTTTGGAAGGAAACATCGCACTCCGTCCACGAACTGATACCGAATCCGGCGTTCGCGTTCGTATTCAACTGCTTCTCGAGGACAAGGTATTTTACCGAGACAGGCATGCTGAACGATTTCACCGAGTTTCTCGGAAAAGAATACGGTGATTACATAGGAGTGTCGGGACACGGAGAACAGTATATGTACAGGCACTTAAATCAGACGATGATCATACTTGCGTTTGAATGATCCTAAGAGGGATATTGAGTTGAGAAGATACAATGACGGAATGATAATTACGAATGACAGATGTGTGGCGTGCAACCATTGCGTGCATGTCTGTCCCGCCGTGGGAGCGAACGTATCATCCAATGAAGATAACAGGATAAGTATTGATGTTTCCGACAAGAACTGCATTCACTGCGGTGCATGTGTTCGCGAATGTGTTCACAGGGCAAGGGAATACAACGACAGCCTTGAGGATCTCCTTCTGGATCTAAAGAAGGGAATGCAGGTATCGGTCATTGTCGATCCGACATTTATGGTCGCATACGGAAGAGAGTTCTCGTCGCATGTATTCGGATATCTCAAATCCATAGGTATAAAAGGTGTATATGACGGATCCATCGGAGGAGACATCAGCCTGTTCTGTCATACGAAGTATCTGCGGGAAAACATGAACGAGCAGGGAAGGGCCGAGAAGTTCTATGCCCATACGTGTCCGGGATTTTCCAATTATGTTTCGAGATACGCCCCGAATGCTCTTGATAAGTTTATTCCGGTCCAGCTTCCGAGTGTATGTGCCGCGATATACTACCGTAAGTATAAGGAGATCAAAGACAGATTTGCGCTATTGTCACCGTGTACCGCCATATTCGATGAATTCAGTTCATACAATACAGGTCGTAACATAAACTATCTCATAGGATTTTCCAGCCTTTTCAAACATATAGGAGATACTGATATATCGGGATTCGAAGCGGAACTTGAGATGCCGTATTCCGGTATCGGACGCGCCATTGTTGAAAACGACGCGTTCTCATTCATCGTTTCAAGATATTTTTCTCCGAAGCATCTGTTCAAATCACGCGTGGGAATTGATTCCAAGATGGAGAAGCTCCTTTCGTCGGGTCAGATGATGTCCGGGAACAACCATCCGACGTTGGTCTCGATCGATCTGTGCAGAACAGGATGCATAGACGGTCCCGCAGTGGACAGGAGTAACTTTACGATGGATTATTCCATACCGAAGTACTCAAAACTGTTTGATGAAGCCATGAGTGACCAGGATGACGGAGAGATGTCACCCGATGAGAGGTACGCAAAGCTTGAAGAAAAATACTCTTTCCTGAACACGCGAGATTTCGAATGGGAGGGAGAAGAGGACTATCACCAGAAATGTTCGGTCCCCGCTGATGTCGTCGAGGAAATATTCACATCGATGCACAAGACGTCGAAGATCAAGAAGGAACTCGACTGTCAGGCGTGCGGTTACAAAACGTGCTATGAGATGGTTTGCGCCGTTGCAAACGGTTATTCAAGGATAGAAGACTGTGTTCATTATCTGAACGATGAGATGAAGAAGCAGATGCTGCTGGATCATCTGACCGGGATGTATAACCAGAGGGGATTCTTCAAAGCGGTCACGAGACTTGTGGCAGAAAACCCGGACAAGAAGTATCTTCTGGTGGTCGCGGATATCAACGGTCTGGGAGGTATCAACGATCTGTATTCAAATACGGGAGGAGACATGGTCATCTCATATGTCGGCAAGGTTATTGAGGAATTTGTCGACAAGAGAGGCGAATGCGGCAGGATGGGAGCCGGTACGTTCGGATGTCTGTTTGAAAACACTCCGGAAAACATCGAGCAGTTTAAAGCGGATACCCAGTTGTCCGTTGCACATCTCGGAATAGAGTATCCGCTCACATTAAAGTGCGGATTATATGAGATGGATAATATGTCGGTATCAATCGGACGTGCGACACTTTATGCAACATACGCCTTCAGAACATCGAAAGACAGAAGCCGTAACACGTATATATTCTATACCGAGAAGATGACCAAGATCATGTCGGAAGAGGCCGAGGTCACGCAGAAGATGAAATCGGCGATGGAGAACGGGGAGTTTACACTTTATCTCCAACCCAAGTATGATCATATATCGGGACACATGGTCGGAGCCGAGGTGCTCTCGCGCTGGATCAAGCCTGACGGGTCGATAGTCAGCCCCGGGCTGTTCATTCCGGTATTTGAGAAGAACGGATACATAACCGAACTTGACAGGTTCGTATGGAGAAGTTCGTTTGAGATGATAGCAAAGTGGCTTGCCGAAGGGCATGAACCAATACCGGTATCCGTGAACATTTCAAGAGTCAGCCTTATTGACGAGTCGATCGTTACGGTTATAGGAGAGCTTAAGGACAAATATCCCGAAGCCAGAAAGTTCATCCAGTTCGAGATCACCGAGAGTGCATATGCGGATAACGTCAATGAGATATTTGCGCGTGTTCAGAGTATCAGAGATATGGGCTTCAAAGTCAACATGGACGACTTCGGAAGTGGTTACTCTTCGCTGAACCTTTTAAAGGACGCGCCGATCGACATAGTTAAACTTGACATGGGATTCCTTCGCGGGACGGATAACATGGACAGGGGTAATGTCATAATATCGTCGGTCGTCAATATGACAAGAAAACTCGGATTCGACCTCGTTGCCGAAGGTGTGGAGACCAAGGAGCAGGCTGATATGCTCACGGAAATGGGTTGTAACGTGATACAGGGCTTCTATTATGCACGGCCTATGCCGCAGGAGGATTTTGTCAGACTTTTGTGAAAAACGGCATATTTTTCATGATCTTAAGGGCGATTCCATATCGCCCTTATTATTTTACAAAATGTGAAAATGTGATAAAATACACTATGTATGCGTAAATATATGTCGGTGACAATGATCATAATCGCAACGGCTCTGTCATGCAGCCTGTGTGCATGTAAAAAGGAGCCTGCTCCGAAGGTCAGTTTCGGACAGGTTGATGCGATGCAGGACGGTGCGTTGCTTATAGACAATGAACTTCCCGAAGGAGAGAGGGAGAACAGTACGGCTGCGGAATCGGCAACAAGCGCCTCCACACTCAAGACCGCCAAGAGTCTTGACGTTGAGGATCTGCCTGAAAACGTGGCCAGAATGGCCGCTTTGTGTGATGCCGTCAATATGACATGCGTAGAACAGCAAAGCGCATATACGCAGGATAACAGCGATTTTATGTGGCGCTGTGTCCATATGTATTTCGGAAACTGCACCGACAAAGCGATGAAACTTGAGAAAGTAGCCGGATATGTAGATGCCGAGCCGGGTATCGTCAGCGACGTTTTTTATGCAATGTTCGGAAAGATCCGTTCACTTCCCGATATTTCCGAGAGTGAAATGGATTATTCACAGGGCCCCGCGCATGTGACAATCACAAACGGCCTGAAATACAGATTTTCACTTGGAGACAGGGGAACTTCCGAGGGACAGGTCAGAAGAGCAACCCAGTATTCAGACGGCTCGCTCGAGATGGAAGTTGCGCTTGTCGACTCCGAGACAAACGAAGAGATCGTATGCTTCATATATTCGATGAGGGCCAATACGAGAGATACAACAACTTCGGCGCTGTTTGATTATGAGATCACGGGTGCGAGAGCGGCGGACAGGATAACATCGGATAAGATAGGCGGGCTGCCGTTCCTCGTTCCGGTAATGATGGTCTACGGATACGATTCATATCCCGCAAATGACCCGAGACACAATGAAGTCGATGAAGTGCTTTATTTCAATTCGTTCAAGGAACATGTTCCTGGAATGGATGAACTGAATGCGCGGATCTCGCATGAGATACTTGAATTTGCCAACAGTGAACTGCCCGAAGGATCATGGCGCGAGATATGCTCGTACCCGCTGTCGGATTCCGATTATGTTCAGGTGGCGATATCATATGCACTTCGTCCGAATGATACGGATGACCCGGATATACGCTGTTACAATTATTCGGTCAAAAAGAGCCGGGAACTCGACAAAAATGATGCCATGACTCTTTGCGATACGACAAGCGCTCAGCTTGAGGCGCACATAGCGGATCTGTGGGAGTCTTCGGAAGGTAACAGGCCCGACGGGATATCCTACTGCGGATTCATGATCAGGAAAGACGGATCCGTTGACGTTTTCTATATGCTTGATATCACGGATAACGAAGTGGCAAGGAAGAAGGCTGTCGCTTACAACAGCGGGTCGGACTCTGTAAGAAAGGTCTTTGAGGGCGACGGTGTCATTCCGGAATCCGAGACCGATGCCATGAAACCGAAACTTACACATGGCCGGAAGGATCAGTAAACCGATGCCAAACTATGATAAAAACAAATACGGCAGGGAATTCGAAAAAGCCTGGACCGAAGGAATGAATAACAATGACTGGACGTTTCTGAACGAAGTCATTGTCAAAAGCGTCGATAATTTTCTTGACGGTGTCGGAGACAGGATGAACGATGCCCTTGCATCTTCAAAGAATAATTCGAAGAATGCAGTGCCTTTGTCCCAAAGAAAAGAGGATTTCTCGGGAAGAACGCATACCGCGGCGATGCAGAGACAGCTCCACGAAGAGCGCAAAAAGGTTCGCGAGGAAATGGAAAGACAGCGTCGTGAGCGGGAAGCGGCAAGACATGCCAGGCGTCTTTCAGGAAAAAACATCTCGACAACGCAGCTCGCATTTCCTTACAGTGACGTCGGCGGGACTATATCCACGGTTAACAGCATCATAGGCGGAATAGGAACCGGATTTACGGGAATATGGGCACTTGTCAGATTTGCGGCAGGAGGTCTGACTCTCGGAAACATGCTTTTCCCGACGGCACTTGTTGCGATATTCGGGATTATTCTCGGAAAAGGCATCAGGCAGGGCAAGATGTCGACACTCGCGGCACGATATGCGCAGATAATAGGGAAAAGACAGTATATCGATATCGAAACGCTGGCCCTTTCTTCCAACAAATCCCCGAAGAAGGTTTTGCGTGAACTGAAAAAGCTTCTGGACCTGGGATATTTTCCGCAGGGGCATATAGACAGGAACGGGACGACCTTCATACTGACCGATGAAGTGTTCAATCATTATCTTGAACTCGAAACACACGGATCGTCAAACGTCATAGATACGACCGCAAGAAGCGAGGACGAGCAGGAATTCCCGACACTGACACCCGAGGAGTCGGCTGAGCTGTCGCGGATGATAAGAGAAGGAAACGATCATATATCCCGCATCAGAGCACTCAACAACGATATTCCCGGGATAGAGATTTCCGCAAAACTTGACAGGCTCGAGGGACTTCTCAAAGAGATATTCGCAAGGATCAGGGAACATCCCGAGCAGATGTCGAGGATACATGAACTGATGGATTATTATCTTCCCACATCCGTCAAGCTTGTTGACGCATACAGGGAATATGACAGGGTGAGCGAACCCGGCAAAGAGATACTCGAAGCCAAGCGCGATATAGAAAACACAATGGATACGATAAACGATGCACTCGGAAAGCTTCTCAACAAGCTGTTCAAGGACTCGGTACTCGATGTCACGACGGATGCGCAGGTATTGAAAACTGTATTGATACAAAAAGGCCTTACAACCGGAATGGAAGGCGTGAAAGGAGATAAAAATGAGTGAAGTGATCGATGCACAGGTAGTGGATCTGAAGGAGGAGAGCACAGCGACACAGGATCCGTTCATGGATCTTATGAGTGCCCCAAAGCCCGCAGAGATAGTTGAAGCAAAAGAGGATGATCTGTCTCCCGAAGAGCAGGCACAGGTTGAGAAGTTCATGTCGCAGATCGACATAAGAAATTCCCAGCTTGTACTCCAGTATGGCGCAGCCGCTCAGAAGAATGTGGCTGATTTTTCCGAAGGAGCGCTCAAAAGCGTCAGGACCAAGGATATGGGAGAAATTGGAAACATGCTCACAGGAGTCGTTACCGAACTGAAGGGATTCTCGGTTGAGGAGCAGAAGGGGGGATTCCTCGGACTGTTCAAGAAGACGAGTAACCAGCTCACATCGCTCAAGGCCAAATACGACAAGGCCGAAGTAAATGTCAATAAGATCAGCAAGGCTATGGAAGGACATCAGCAGGTTCTTCTTAAAGATGTTGCCATGCTTGACAAAATGTATGATGAGAACCTTGATTATTTCAAGCAGCTGAGTCTTTACATAATCGCCGGCAAGAAGAAACTTGAGGAAGCCAAGACAAAAGAGCTTCCGACACTTCTTCAGAAGGCTGAGGAATCAGGTCTGCAGGAAGATTCTCAGGCTGCAAGGGATTACGCTTCGATGATCGAGAGATTCGAGAAGAAGATATATGATCTTGAACTTACGAGAAATATTTCAATGCAGATGGCTCCGCAGATTCGTCTGATCCAGAGTAACGACACGGTGATGGCAGAAAAGATCCAGTCTACTCTCGTCAATACGATCCCGCTTTGGAAGAGCCAGATGGTCATCGCGATCGGACTCGATCATTCACAGGATGCCGCAAGGGCACAGCGCGAGGTTACGGACATGACCAACGAGCTTCTCAAGAAGAATGCCGAAGCTCTTAAGATCGCATCCGTTGAATCGGCAAGAGAAAGCGAGAGAGGTATTGTGGATATCGAGACTCTTACAACGACCAATCAGATGCTCATAGAGACCTTTGATGAGGTCATGCAGATACAGGCAGACGGAAGAGCAAAGAGACAGGCAGCCGAAGCCGAGCTCGGACGTATAGAAACCGAAATGAAGGATAAGATACTGCAGATCAGCAGGGAAAGTCTGAAGGTTGAATAGTTTTATCAGTTTTGATCTTTGCGGCCTCGTTGTTGAGGCGCTGATAATAATATCTCTTGTGGTGCGCAAGATGACAAGGGGCCGTCTGAACAGGTGGGCTCTTGTTCTTGTTGGCGACATTGTCATTGCAACAGCAGCGGACATGCTGGGTCTTATACTCGAGAGAATGGGCAGCGGATATGTTGTGCTCAAATACGTTACCAATGCGTTCACGCTTTGGGGAACATGTATGACGAGTGTCATTTTCTGCGGATTCCTTTTCGCACTTATAGGTATATGGCATAAGATCAATGAGAAAAAAGCACTTTTATACACATATTATGTGCCGATATTTGTTATCTCGGCGCTCGTGTTTGTCGTCAATCCGTTCACAAAGATCATTTATTTCATAAACGATAAAGGGATATACCAAAGGGGACCACTGTTCTATTCGCTTTACGCTCTTTCGTACATGTACATGTTCGTCGGGTATTACGAGCTGTTCAAGTACCGCAGGCTGTTTAACCGCAAAAAGCTTGCGAGCGTATTGATGGTCTTTTTCGTCATGGTATTCTCAAGCATCTTCCAGGCGCTTCATCCGCAGTATAACATTCAGATGTTCTTCACGGCGGTCGCATTTTTCATGATGATGATCGGAGTACAGTCCCCGGAGGAGAGGATGCACGGATCCACCGGACTGTTCTCGATGAATGCATACATTCAGGATATAAATAAATACTTTGAACTCAAAGCGCCGATCGGGGTAACCGTTTCGGTCATGACGAATTACAGTGCGCTTATCGAAATGCTCGGCTACTTTACGGTTCAGGAGATAATAGTTGCTCTGGCAAGAAGGCTCGAGGATTGGGCGGGCCAGTGCAGGGCCGACGTTGATCTGTATTATCTGGGCGGAGGAAGATATGCCGCAATAACCGACGAAAGATATGAGGCCGACATGATCAGAATCTCCCAGGAAATCAATGCGGCGCTTGCTAAGGAAGTCGAAGTCGGGGAAATGTCGATCAAGGTCATGAACAATGTCTGTTTCATAGCTTGTCCGTCCGACATTGACGATCCAAAGTTCATGTTCTCCTTTGACGGCAGACTTGAGTTGGAAGGTTACACCGGGGAGCTGCGCTACGCGGAAAAACTGTTCGACAAGAAACGTTTCGAATTGCGTCACGATATCGCGAAAGTCATCGATAGGGCGTTTACCGACAACCTGTTCTATCTTCAGTACCAGCCGATCTATTCCGTAAAGGATAAAAGATTTGTCAGGGTGGAGGCTTTTCTTCGACTTAATGATCCCGATTTCGGTCAGATCAGGCCGGATATTCTGATCGGTGAAGCGGAGAGGCTTAATTCGATACATGCCATCACGACATATGTTATCGAAGAGGCATGCAAATTCGTATCAATGCCTGAATTCCTTCTTATGGGGCTTGATTTCATAGAGATCAATCTGTCGCCCGTTCAGTGCATGTGGAGCGATCTTCTGACAGTGATCCTCTCCACGATGAAAAGCTATAACGTTCAGGCAAAGAATATATGCTTTAACATAACGGATGTGGACGGAAAGGATCTGTTCGAGAAGATGTGCGACAATATAGACGCCCTCGCTCAGATAGGCTTCTGTATATACATGGATGATTTCGGCGCGGGAATATTCGAGGTTGAGCGTATCGCGCAGATGCCGCTTTCCGGGATAAAACTTGACAGGACATTTGTCCGTGAAGGGATCAAAGGGGAAGGAATGGCGGTGTTTGAAGGGAGTCTGCGCATGATAGGCGATCTTGCGATCGATCCGGTCGCGGTCGGCGTCGAGGATGAGGAAATGAAGAAACAGCTTGAGGATCTCGGCTGTAACTATATGCAGGGTTATTATTTCTGCGAACCGCTTGATAAGAACGAACTGATCAAATTCATTCTGATGAGATAGGGTAGTGTTATGGGAACTGATGTAGCAGCATATGATTATTGTGCAGTGGTGCTTCTCCTGATCGTGGTCGTATATTATTTCCGCACGAACGTTCGTGGGACGTACAGGACACTCATAATGGCTCTTATAGTCATCGCGACTATAGTAGCCGCCGCATGCGATGCCATAAGAGTAAGATTTGCCGGACTTGATTCCGTATCCGACCTCAGGCTTATCAATGTCAATATCGCATATATGTTTTCGCTTGCGGTGATTCCTCCGCTGTTCCTTCTTTATGTTCTGGCAACGACCGATATGTGGCATAAGCTTACACGCCTGTGGATCAAGGTTATACTCTGTGTGCTTCCGATGTTGATCTATGTCCCTGTACTTGTAGCGGCGTATTTCTATCCTATAGTGTTCGAGATCGTTCCGGGAAGAGATCTTGTATATCACTGGGGGTATTACCTCGGGTATTTCATATTTGCTCTGTATATGCTGATCACGTTTTTCTTCATCAGGAGAAATGTCATGCCGATCGATCTGAAGAGATATTACGTGCTTCTGGCTCCGATCGTTATAGTCCTGTCCGGGATGCTTCTGTCATTGGTCATTCCGAAACATCATATAGTCTGCTTTACGATAACCATGTGCATAATGACGCTCATACTGATAAACAAGAGAGTAGAGGATTCCATTGATCCTTCTACTGGGATGCATACATATAAAGTGTTTGCCGAAGACATGGATACCAATTTCAAGAGCGGCAAGCAGATGGAGTTAATACTTCTCAACATCGTTAACTTCAAGTATGCCATGAGGATGGTCGGATATGATGCGATGCTCTCGATGATGTCGCCCGTGTCCTCCGAGATACTGCGCACCATGAAGAAGTATCATGCGCAGTTCATGTGCTATTACAACGGGGACGGAAAGTTTGCTATAGAACTGTCCAAAAAACATTTTGCGTTTGCGGCCGAGATAGCCGATGAGATTGGACGGACGATCAGGCAGAACATCAGGATGGAAATATCCGATTTCGAACTTGAGATCAACACATGCCTTGTTGTATGCCCCGATGATATTTCGGATATCAATTCGCTGTTCATGCTGATAACCGATCTTGACAAAGCTGAAGCACAGGGCAAGGTCGTATCGGCTTCAAGTATAACCGCAACGGATGATTTTAAACTCAAAAAAGAGATGTCGGCGATAATCGAGCGTGCGCTCACGAACCATTATTTCTCGGTGTTCTATCAGCCGATATTTGATACGAAGACCGGAAAGTTCTCTTCGGCCGAAGCACTTCTGCGTCTGAGAGATCCAAAGTACGGATATATTTCTCCGGGACTGTTCATACCTATCGCCGAGAAGAACGGAGCAATTCATTCGATAGGAAGTTTTGTTCTTGAAGAGGTCGTTAAGTTCATAGCGTCTCCCGATTTCGAAATGCTCGGTGTTGATTATATCGAGATCAACCTGTCTGCGATGCAGTGTCTTCGCAGCGACCTTGCGGAAGAGATCATAAGCCTGTGCGGCAGATACAACGTAGATCCTTCGAAGGTCAATCTGGAGATCACGGAAACTGCGAGTGCGTATTCCCAGTCAAAGCTGTACGGCAATATCTCGACACTTTCGGAACACGGATTTACATTCTCTCTTGATGATTTCGGTACGGGGTACAGCAATCTTATGAGAATTGCGTCTCTTCCGCTTGATATAGTAAAGCTTGACAGGGCCTTTGTTATCATGGAAGAGAGCGGAGGTCACCATGTCATCATAAGGAATCTCATAGAGATGTTAAAGGACATGAAGATGAAAGTTGTTGTCGAGGGAATAGAGACAAAAGAGATGCTTGATTCGTTTGTGGATATGGGCGTTGATGAAGTTCAGGGATACTATTTCTCAAGGCCGCTCACAAAACAGGCTTATATCAGATTCCTGAAGGAGAAGGCTACGGCCTGACCGAAGGTGCTGATCGTCCATAAAAAGTTGGAAAAATTAAAGGATTTCTGATATTATAATATCAGGAAGAAGGAGGAGACAAAATGCTTGCGACACTAATTCCTTTATTTGACGGAAACACGGCGGTATGTGCATATTCGCTGTTTGCGCAGAAAGAGAACTATCTGCGTAATCCCAGTATGCTCGGTACGGGTTCTCTTGACGGAGCCGGTGCAATTCTCGGACTTGAGGTTGTAGAGAGCCTCGGTGCGGGAACACTTGCCGATAATCAGGAAGTTTTTGTAGAACTTTCCAAGATATCAATATTCTCTCCGATAGAGGAGAATTGTTCGATGCCTCATGAGAAGGTCGTTCTGCTGTTTGATCATTCGATACCTGCGGATCAGATGTACATCAAGAGGCTTCAGCAGCTCAAGTTCATGAACTACAAGCTGGCGATCAGGAAGCTTGCGATAGAACAGTTTGAAGAATACGCACCGATACTTCAACTTCTTGACTATATCATGCTCGACTACAAGAAGATCAACATGGTGGCTGCAAGGAACTTCTTCTCAAAAGTATATCCCGACATCAAGCTGATCGCGGTAAACGTCGATTCGATTGAGGATTTTGAGGAACTTGCCAAGGGCGGTGCCTACTCTCTGTACGAGGGTGATTTTTACAGACTTCCCGTAACAAAGGGATCGACAAAGGTAGCTCCTTTGAAGGTCAACTACATAGAACTTCTGAAGATAGTCAACAACCCCGATTTTGAGCTGACGAAGGCGGCGGATGTCATCGGAAGAGATACGGCTCTTGTTATCGATCTTCTCCGCATGGTCAACCACATGGCTATCAATTCCGAGATAACATCAATAAGACATGCGGCTGCAATGCTCGGACAGAAGGAACTGAAGAAGTGGATTAATGCGGTCGTTTCACATGAACTGTGCGCCGACAAGCCGAACGAGATCACAAGGCTTTCGCTTCTTCGCGCTAAGTTTGCGGAGAATCTGGCCCCCACATTCGAGATGGCTGCACTTTCATCCGAACTGTTCCTGATGGGCCTGTTCTCGGTACTTGATATCATCCTTGACAAGCCTATGAAGGAAGCGCTTCAGATGGTCAACGTATCCAAGGAGATCACGGAAGCTCTCGTTGACAAGAAGGGCGATCTTGCCAAGGTATTTGAGTTCATCTCATTCTATGAGATAGCCCAGTGGTCCGAACTTTCCAGACAGATGATCGTTTACAATATCAACGAAGCTCCCGTATACGATGCATATGTCGATGCACTTGCATGGTACAGGGATCTGTTCGGTAATGTTGAGGACAAGAAGTGATACGGGATCGACGCGGCCTATGATGGGGTATGAGATTACATCAATCGAAGATAACCGGATCTATATAAAGCACGATTATCGGGATGAACTGGACGGTTTCATACTGCTGCTCAAGAGTATAGAAGGGGATATCGGCGGCAGGATAATACAGATGGACGGAGATGATATCCGGTACATGATCCAGAATGACCCTTATGATCTTGTATTTAAATGGGATGTTACATCGGGAACGGCGGTGATCGTTCCGGACGGAACGGACATAGATGCGGTCATCAGATTACTCGAAGACCATTTCGATAAGCTTAATAACTGATAACGGGCTCCTTCGTCTTCGGAGGAGCTTTTTCTTACGGACAAAATGAGTGAACAGTACGCCGATATAATCGTTGACATATCGCATGAGAATCTTGATCATACTTTTTCCTACAGGATTCCGGAGGAGCTGTCGGATTCGGTTTCGATAGGAAGCCGTGTTGTCATTCCTTTCGGCTCTTCAAACCGAAGGATTAACGGATTTGTTCTCGGAATATCCGACACTTCGCAGTTTGATCCGGCAAGGACCAAAGAGATCATTTCGGTAACCGGCGACGACTCGCTCGTCGAGCAGAAACTTATCCGTCTCGCATACTGGATGAAGAGCAGATACGGGTCCACGATGAACCGTGCGCTTGCGACGGTGCTTCCGGTCAGAAAGAAAGTAAAAGCGGTCGAGAAGCGTGACGTTGTACTTCTTTTGCCTGCTGACGAGGCGGCAAAGAAACTTGAGTTTTTCAGGAAAAAACATATGGTCGCAAGAGCGAGGCTTCTCGAGGAACTCATAAAAGAACATTCTATTGATCACAGACTCGTTACCGGAAAACTCAACATATCAACCGCAACCGTAAAAGCGCTTTGCGAACAGAACATAATCGAAGTGAGCGCTAAGCGTATATACAGAAATACCGTAAACAGTGAGAAACTTTTGCCGCCGGTCGAGCTTCTTCCCGAGCAAAAAAGTATAGCGGATGATTTTCGCGAAGAGTACGAAAACGGGATAAGGAATACATATCTGCTGTACGGAATTACCGGAAGCGGCAAGACCGAAGTCTACATGGAGATGATAGCGGACGTTGTATCGAGTGGCAGGCAGGTTATCGTGCTGATCCCCGAGATCTCGCTTACATACCAGACCGTGATGAGGTTTTACAAACGGTTCGGTGACAGAGTATCGACGCTTCATTCGAGACTGTCCGACGGAGAGAGATACGATCAGTTCGAGCGTGCCAGAAAGCACGAGATCGAGATAATGATCGGGCCGCGCTCCGCGCTGTTCACGCCGTTTGACAACCTCGGACTTATAGTCATAGACGAGGAACACGAGCATACATACAAGAGTGATCAGATGCCCAAGTACCATGCGCGTGAAGTCGCGACGCAGCTTGCACGCCTTCACGGGGCATCGGTTGTTCTGGGAAGCGCAACGCCCTCGGTTGAATCATATAATGCCGCCCTTTCGGGCGAGTACAAGATGTATGTCCTGGACAGACGTGCAAAAGGCGCTATACTTCCGTCCGTTACGGCGGTTGATCTCAGGGATGAACTGAAGAACGGAAACAGGAGTATCTTTTCCGCAAAGCTTAAGGAAGCGATCGGACAGAGACTTTCACAAAACGAACAGGTAATGCTCTTTTTAAACAGGCGTGGATATGCCGGATTCGTATCATGCAGATCATGCGGTGAAGTCGTTAAGTGCCCGCATTGTGATGTATCGCTCTCCAAGCACAGAAACGGCAAACTGGTCTGTCATTACTGCGGGTATGAACAGAGTGCAGTAAAGGTCTGCGGCAAATGCGGCTCCACAATGATCGGGCAGATGGGTATCGGGACTGAGGCCGTCGAAGAGCAGATAAAGGAACTGTTCCCGTATGCGTCTGTGCTTCGAATGGATGCCGATACAACAAAGCAGAAGGGCGATTACGAGTCGATACTCTCGACGTTTGCGAACCGTGAGGCCGATATACTCGTCGGCACGCAGATGATAGTCAAAGGGCATGATTTTCCGTATGTCACACTTGTCGGAATACTTGCGGCCGATATGTCGCTTAATGCCAACGACTACAGGGCCGGTGAGAGAACATTCCAGCTTCTGGTGCAGGCCGCAGGCCGTGCGGGTCGTGCGCAGAGGCAGGGGGAAGTCATAATCCAGACATACAGACCCGATCACTATGCGATTCAGGCGGCTCTCAGGCAGGACTACAGGGCATTCTTTGATGAAGAGATGGTTTACAGGACGGCTTTGTCGTATCCGCCCCGGGGCCATATGCTGGCAATTATCACGGAAAGCCGGGATGAGATCGAGGGAGTGAACTTCTCGGATGCATTGGCACGCACGATCGCGGATGTTATAATAGGCAGAGCTGTGATGATAGGTCCGACCGCAGCTTCGATAGGTAAGATAAAAGACATTTACAGGCGGATGATCTATATAAAGAGCCGGGATATCGATCTGATGACCGGTGTTAAGGACGTGGCTGAATCGTTCTTTGACGAATACAAAAACAAAGGCCTGAGGATCAGTTTCGATCTTGATCCCATGAACGGCTATTAAGGAGGAAATATGGCACTCAGACAGATTAGGGAAATGGGAGATCCGTGCCTCGGTAAAGTATGCAAACCCGTTAAGGAAGTTAACGGCAGGACCCGCGATCTTATAGGCGATCTTCTTGAGACGATGTATGATGCGGAGGGCGTCGGACTGGCGGCGCCGCAGGTCGGTATATTAAAGAGGATAGCGGTCATAGATGCAGGAGAGGAATATCAGGAGGAACCTCTGATCCTGATCAATCCCGAGGTAATAGAAACAGACGGAGAGCAGACCGATTATGAGGGATGCTTAAGTGTTCCCGGTAAAGTAGGAAGAGTCACAAGACCGTCTTACGCCAAGGTTAAGGCATATGATATCGACATGAACGAGTATGTTGTCGAAGGCGAGGATCTTCTGGCAAGGGCGCTGCTTCATGAAATAGAACATCTTGACGGACATATGTATGTCGAAAAGGTAAGCGGTCCGCTCCTTACGAATGAGGAACTTGCCGAGATATTAAAGGCACAGGAAGAGGAAGACAGTCAGGAACAGGAATAGACATACAAGATGAAGATACTGTTTATGGGAACCCCCGATTTTGCCGCGGGTATCCTCGAGGCTATAGTACAAAGCGGCCGGCATGAAGTGGTGGCGGCGGTCACCCAGCCGGATCGCCCGAAGGGCAGGAGCAAAGAACTTGTTGCAAGTCCGGTCAAAGAATTTGCCGAAAAGCACGGCATACCGGTACTTCAGCCCGCAAAGATCAAAGAAGCCTCTGAAGTTTTAAAACTGAAGAGCATTGATGTGGACATTTATGTGGTGGCAGCGTTCGGACAGATACTGTCCAAAGAGATACTGGATATCCCGAAGTTCGGGTGTATAAACGTTCACGCATCGCTTCTTCCCGAGTATCGCGGGGCCGCACCTATCCAGTGGGCGATCGCGGACGGTAAAAAGGTTACGGGCGTTACTATCCAGCAGATGAATGAGGGAGTCGATACCGGAGACATCATCTCGACATCCGAAGTAACCGTAAGAGACGACGAGACGGGTGAATCGCTGTTTGACAGGCTTATGGAAGCCGGAGAGGCTCTTATCACCGATACGCTGGACATTATAGAAAGCGGAAAGGCCTGTCCGGTTCCTCAGGATGAGTCGAAAGCGACATATGCGAAGATCCTGAAGAAAGAAATGGGATGTATTGATTTTGCACGAAGTGCCGAAGAGATCGAAAGAACGGTACGTGCGTTTACACCGTGGCCCGGAGGATATACTTACCTTGACGGAAAGATGCTGAAGATCATCAAATGCTCTGTCGCCTCAACGACGGGAAGTAAAGAGATCGGGACGGTCACGGCCGTGTCAAAGGATGAGATCCTGATCGCCTGCGGCGAAGGGACGCTTGCGGTAAGCGAGCTTCAGCCGGAAGGTAAGAAGAAGATGTCGGTTCATGACTATCTTCTCGGTAAACCGATAAGCGTCGGAACGAAGTTCGGATCCCGATAAACGGTTCAAACAGTCAGCGATAAACGGAGGGTAATATCATGATCACGAATTCTTATTATGGCGGATATTTTGACTCAAGTTATATTCTTGTGCTTATCGGAGCCCTGCTGTGCCTTGTCACATCGGGTATCGTAAAGGGAACGTTTAACAAGTACGCGAAGGTCGCTTCCACGCTCGGAATGACCGGAGCCGAAGTTGCACAGGCCATACTTCACAAGAACGGAATATATGACGTAACGGTGCAGCGTGTTGCGGGAAGTCTTACGGATAACTTCAATCCCTCAGCCAAGACCGTTAATCTCTCCGAGAGCGTATACGACAGCTCAAGTATTTCGGCGATAAGCGTTGCGGCTCATGAGTGCGGACACGCCATGCAGCATGACGAATCATATTTTCCGCTCGCGGTCAGGAGTGCGATTCTTCCGGTCGCAAACTTCGGATCAAAATTCGGCCTGTGGATCGTGATCGCAGGCGTGATCATCAGTTTTTTCAGGCCGCTCATATTTATCGGCGTTCTTCTGTTCGCATTCGGCGTGCTGTTTCAGATCGTAACGCTTCCCGTTGAATTCGATGCATCGAAGAGGGCACTGGCAACCTTGTCGGAGATGGGTTATCTTAATGAAAGCGAGATGACCGGTGCTCGGAAAGTTCTTAAAAGCGCGGCTATGACGTATGTCGCATCCGCTGCCGCTTCGATCCTTTCACTGATCCGTATCATACTCATTGCTCAGGGAGGCAGGAGAAGCCGTGACTGACGCCAGGCGTATCGTATATGATGCGCTTCTTCTGGCGGAAGACAAAGAGGCCACCTTCCGGCTTGCATCGGATGTCCTTGACAAGTATTCCTATCTGGACCAGTCAGACAGAAGCTTTATCAAGAGACTCATAGAAGGCGTGACCGAGAGACGAATAACACTCGATCACGTTATCTCATCTTACAGTTCGATACCGGTTTCCAAAATGAAAAAGCAGATAAGGACCCTTCTGCGGATGGGAACATATCAGCTGCTGTTTATGGACGGGACCGCTGACCATGCCGCAGTGAACGAGACCGTAAAGCTTGCAAAGAAGACGGGGTTTGTGAGGCTGGCGGGATTCGTTAACGGGGTACTCAGAAGCATTTCGACAAACAAGGATTCCATTCCGTGGCCGGATGAAGCAGGCGATCCGGTAAAGTATATGTCGGTCATGTATTCCTGTCCGGAATGGATCGTATCAAAGCTTATAAAAGAACAGGGCAGCAAGAATGCCGAGGATATTCTGAAACTGTCGGTCAGCACACGCGCCGTGATGGCAAGGGTCAATCTTTCCAAAACGAGCGTTAAGGCTGTTACGGACGGAGGTTATGCGGTCGCATCGGATATTTGCGACTGCGCCGTAGTACTCAAGGATTATGACAATATCACCGGTATTCCGGCATTTATCGACGGAAGCATAATCATACAGGACTTAAGTTCCATGCTCGCGGTGATCGTGGCCGGAATAAAAGAGACCGACACGGTACTCGATCTGTGCGCATCCCCGGGGGGAAAATCACTTCACGCGGCCGATCTGGCAAAGCGCGGAAGAGTTATATCGTGCGATGTTTCGGAGCGGAAGATCTCAAAGATAAAGGAAAACGCTTTAAGGTGCGGATTTGACAACATAGATATACGGATTTCGGATGCGACCGTTTACAACGAAGAGTTTGAAGAGACGGCGGATGTTGTCATAGCGGACGTCCCGTGCTCCGGACTCGGCGTGATGGGACGCAAGAACGATATCAAGTATAATATCACCGAGGAGTCTATACTGTCCCTTACGACTCTTCAGAGACAGATACTTGAAAATGCGGCAAGATACGTCAAAAAGGGTGGGACGCTGTTATTCTCGACATGCACGTGCTCGGAATGCGAGAACAACGATAACGTCCGTTATCTGAAAGAGGAATGCCACTTAAAGAGCGTTGATTTTCATGATGATATCCCGGACGTCCTGAAGAATGATACCGCAAGGGAAGGCTATCTTCAGTTGTACGGCAGGGATGGAATAACAGATGGTTTCTTTATGGCCAAGTTTGAAAAATGACTGGAAAGACAGATATAAGATCATTAACATACGATAAGCTTCGAGCCGGGATTGAAAAACTCGGTGAAAAGGGTTTTCGCGCGGATCAGGTATTTGACTGGCTGCATGCGAAAGGAGCGGATGATTTTTCGAAGATGAGCAATCTCTCCGAGAACCTTAGAAGGCGGCTTTCCGAAGAGTACAGGATAGATTCGGTTAAACCCGTGGATGTTCTGGTCTCATCGGACGGAACCAGGAAATACGTTCATGCACTGTATGACCAAAATGTGATCGAGACCGTGCTCCTGAAGTACGATTACGGTAACACCGTATGCATCAGTTCACAGGTCGGATGCCGTATGGGCTGCGGATTCTGCGCATCAACGATAGACGGGCTAGTCCGGGGACTTGAGGCCGGGGAGATGGAAGCCCAGATCAGGTCGGTGGAAGAGGATACAGGCGAGAGGATCAGCCATGTAGTTGTCATGGGTAGCGGAGAGCCGCTCGACAATTACGATGCGTTTACGGACTTTGTCGACATCATAACCGACAAAAGAGGCATGAATCTGAGTATCCGAAACATCACGGCAAGTACATGCGGTCTTGTGCCGCAGATCCGGGAACTGGCTGCAAGAATGTACGGTCTGACGCTTGCTCTTTCGCTTCATGCGGTCACGGACGAAAAGAGGCGGCAGATAATGCCGATCGCCAAAAAATACCCGCTTAGTGAGGTTTTTGACGCATGCCGGTATTACTTTGCCGAGACGGGACGCCGAATAACGCTCGAATACAGCCTTATTTCGGGCTTTAACGACGGAGATGACGACATGGACGGCCTTGCCGCCATAGCGCGCGATCTCGGGGCCCATGTAAACCTTATATGCGTCAATCCGATCGAAGAGAGACAGTACCTGCCAACAAGCCGAAAAAAGGCGCTCGCACTCAAAAATAAACTTGAAAAAAACAATATAAATGTTACTATAAGAAGGGAAATGGGGCGCGATATTCAGGGGGCCTGCGGTCAACTGCGTCGCAATTTCCTAAAAAGCAATTTGGGAGATCCGAATGTTTAAGACTTATTCAATGACGGATATCGGAAGAAGAAGAAAGCTTAATCAGGATACTGTCTATTCCTGTGAGCATCCTCTCGGCAATCTGAACAATCTGTTCATAGTTGCGGACGGAATGGGAGGACACAAGGCAGGTGATTACGCTTCGGCTTATACCGTAAAAGCTATCGAGCGCGAGGTCGAGGTGTGCGAAGACAAGTCGCCGATCAAGATACTCCGTGAAGCCATAACCGTAGCCAATATGGAGATATACGAAAAGGCGTCGACGGAAGCCGATTTTGCAGGAATGGGAACGACTGTTGTAGCTGCGACGATCAGCGACGATGTACTTTATGTTGCGAATGTCGGCGACAGCAGACTGTATCTTATAGATAAGGCCATTACGCAGGTGACAAAGGATCACTCGCTTGTTGCCGAGCTTGTCAGAAAGGGTTCGCTTGATGCCACACAGGCAAAGGCGCATCCGGACAAAAACATCATTACGAGAGCCATAGGTGCCGCGCCGTCGGTCGATATCGATTTCTTCGAGGTTGAACTCAATCCCGGAGACATCATCCTTATGTGTACCGACGGACTCACTAACATGGTCGACGATGATGAGATACTCCGTATAGTCAGAACGGGTGTTGATGTTCCGGATATCGCCGAGAATCTTGTTAAGATGGCTAATCATAACGGTGGGAAGGATAATATAGGGGTCGTTATAATCGAATCGTCCAAGGAGAGTTAAATGCTTGAAGTAGGAACGTTTTTAGGGGACAGATACGAAATACTCGAACTGATCGGAAGCGGCGGCATGGCTGATGTTTACAAAGCAAAGTGCCACAAGCTCAACAGGTTCGTCGCGATAAAGGTACTCAAGTCGGAGTTTTCTTCGGATTCGGGATTCGTATCCAAATTCAAAGCGGAAGCGCAGGCCGCGGCAGGTCTGATGCATCCGAATATCGTCAATGTCTACGATGTCGGCGAAGAGAAGAGAATGTATTACTTCGTTATGGAACTGGTTGAGGGTATCACTCTCAAGCACTACATAGAGAAGAAGATCACTCTTACGGCAAAGGAAGCCGTGAGCATCGCGATCCAGGTATCCATGGGTATCGAGGCGGCTCATAACAACGGCATCATCCATCGAGACATCAAGCCGCAGAACATAATCATCTCCAAAGAGGGGAAGGTTAAGGTTGCGGATTTCGGTATCGCCAAGGCTGCAACGAGCAATACCGTTACTTCGCATGCAATGGGATCGGTTCATTACACCTCGCCGGAACAGGCCAGAGGCGGGTATTCCGATGCCAAGAGCGATATATATTCGATAGGTATCACACTGTTTGAGATGATAACGGGACATGTTCCGTTCGACGGAGAGACAACGGTCGCGGTTGCGATCAAACACATCCAGGAAGAGATGCCTTCTCCCAGAGTATATGTACCCGATGTACCGATAAGCGTTGAGCAGATCATTAAGAAATGCTGTCAGAAGAATCCCGACAGGAGATATGCGAATGTCGGTCAGCTTATCCGCGATCTGAAGCATTCACTCACCAATCCGGACGAGGATTTTGTTGTGATCCAGGAACCGGCTTCAGAAGGCGGGACCAAGAACATTTCCGATTCCGAGAAACAGCAGATAAGAAAGCAGACCGCAATGGCAGCTCCTCTTCCCGAGCCTGTTCAGGCAGCACCGGAGGACATGTATACGCCCGGTCCGGCTTCTTCATACAAGCAGAACAGCGAAGAGGCGTTTGACGATGATTTCGAGGATGTTTTCGGAGTCAGGAATGCCAAGAACAGAGGAAGCGGAAGAAGTGCCGAGCGTTCTGCGGAGCGTCCCAAGGCACGCGGCTCACAGCCTCCTACCAGAAAGTCAAAGAAGAACAAAGATGCCGCATCAAGGAAGAATACATACAAAGCCCGTGAGGATGATTACTACGATGACGAAGGGCTTGATGACGATGTTGATCCGAAGATGGAAAAAGCGGTCACGATACTTCTCGTTGCGGCTGCCATTGTAATTACGATTATCGCGATCTTCATCATAGGAAAAGTGTTCGGAATGTTTTCCGGTTCGTCTTCACAGGACGACAAGGAAGAGCTCACGATAGAAGCATCCGCCGGAACGACGATAGTCCCGAATGTTGTCGGAATGACTGTCACCGAGGCGAGTGATGCGCTTACGAATGCGGGCCTTACCGCAAAAGCAACGTACAAGGAATCGACCGAATACGAAAAGGATTATATCGTATCACAGGATATTGAAGGCAATACTGAGGTTCCGAGCGGAACCGTACTCAATCTTGTCGTATCGAGCGGCAAAGTGGTCGGTGCGACGGTTCCCGATGTTGTAGGAAAGAGCGAGGCCGAGGCTAAGGTAATACTCGAAGCCGAAGGGTTCAAGATGCAGAAGCAGCTTCAGGAGAGCGATTCCGTAGAAAAAGGCAACGTTATTTCGCAGAATCCTCTGGGAGCTACGACAGCCGCACAGGGAAGCGACGTTACGGTAGTGATCAGTTCGGGGATGAGTGTCGAACAGATTTCAATGCCCGACCTTACCGGCAAGACCGAGGAAGAGGCTAAGGTAGTTATAGAGGAGGAAGGCCTTACGATCGGAACGGTCGCGGAAGAGGAATCCGATTCCGTCGACAAAGGCAAGGTTATATCCCAGGCTCCCGCAGCCGGAGGAATGGTCGACAAGGGAACCACGGTAGACCTTAAGATAAGCCTCGGCAAGAAGACCAAGACATATTCGTGCTCGGTTGATGTCGGAACACCGAATAATTACATGGACGGTTCGGAGGCTATCATTGTTCTGATGAGTCCGAACGGGGAGGAACTCGGAAGGTTCTCCACAACGACGTTCCCGTACAATGTGAGCAAGAAAGGAATAACGGATATATCCAGCGGTGTCATCACGATAACTTATCTGTCCGAAGAAGGAACGTGGGAGACGACCAACCCTACAGCCGTAACGTTCACGGCGGAAGAAGAGTAATGCGCGGCAGGATAATCAAAGGTGTCGGCGGATTCTATTATGTCCATACCGACCGGGGATTATACACATGCAGGGCCAAAGGCCTGTTCAGGCTTGATCATACAAAACCTCTCGTCGGAGACTATGTTGAGATGGATGTGGTTTCCGGAGAGGACATGGTCGGAAATGTTTCCAAGATATATGACAGGAAGAATCTGCTCTTAAGACCGAATGTCGCGAACGTGGATCAGGCGCTCATTATATTTGCACTTCTCGATCCCGTTCCGAATCTCGTAACTCTCGATAAGATGATCCTGCAGTATAAGGCACAGGGAATACCTGTGCTAATATGCTTTAATAAAGAGGATATTGCATCGGAAGAACTTGCCGGACGATTCGTTTCGGAATACAGCGGATGCGGATGCAGGATTTTCATTACGAGTGCAAAGGATAATGAGGGCATAGACGAACTGTGTGATAGCCTTTTGGGGCTTACCACGACCGTGGCCGGGCCCTCCGGAGTCGGAAAATCATCTCTGATAAACTGTATCACAAAGAGCGATCTTCAGCAGACCGGAGATATTTCCGAAAAGCTTGCAAGAGGAAAGCACACGACAAGGCATTCCGAGATCATTCCTATCGCAGAAGAGACTTATATCATAGATACACCGGGATTCGGATCGTTTGATCTTAAGGATATCAAGGCAGAGGATCTCGGCGGCTTTTATGAGGAGTTCGAAAAAGCAGCACTGTGCCGCTTTGCACCGTGTTCGCATACGCACGAACCTGACTGCGGTGTCAAAGATGCCGTCGCATCGGGAGCCATATCACGGGGAAGATACGAGAATTACGTTTACATATACAATGAACTCGCAAGAGCAAGGAGATATTCATAATGATAATTTTATCACCTTCGATCCTTGCCGCCGATTTTACAAAGCTCGGCGAGCAGATGGAGAAGGCTGAGGCCGGGGGAAACGATTATTTTCACTTTGATGTGATGGACGGTATGTTCGTGCCGAACATATCATTCGGTATACCGGTCCTTCGCAGTGTCAGAGCGGCAACCAAGAAGGTCCTCGATGTTCACCTGATGGTTGAAGCTCCCGAACGTTATATCGACAAATTTGTCGATGCGGGTGCGGATATCATCACCGTTCATCAGGAGGCGTGTAAACCGCTTGAGGAAACGCTTCGCCATATTCATGAGAGAGGGAAAAAGGCGGGGGTCGCTATCAAACCGAATACGGACATATCGGTTCTCGAACCGTATTTCGGCCTTGCCGATATGTTCCTTGTCATGACGGTCGAACCCGGATTCGGCGGACAGAAGTACATGGACATCTGTACCGGTAAGATAAAGGGACTACGCGATATGCTCACACGCAAAGGACTTGATACGGATGTTCAGGTTGACGGCGGCATAACAAGAGAGAATGTAGGTGTTGTTCTCGATGCCGGAGCGAATGTGATAGTCATGGGGTCATCCGTTTTCTGCGGTGACATAACCGACAATGCGAGATACTTTTCAAAACTTTTTTCCGGATACGGTAAAGGAGAAGATCAATGAAGAATTATATCAAGATAGCCCGTCCCGATCACTGGGTCAAGAATGCTTTCATACTCCCCGGAGTCGCCATAGCGATCCTTTTGACGGACGGATTCGTATTCTCCGCGGATGTTGTCTTAAAGTTCGTTTTCGGTTTCATGGCAACATGTTTTATAGCTTCGGCCAATTACGTTATCAACGAATGGCTCGATGCCGAATTTGACAAGTATCATCCCACGAAGAAGTACAGACCGGTCGTGTCGGAGAACATGAAGCTTTCCTTCGTTCTCATCGAATATGCGCTGCTCATCGTTGCAGGTATCGCCCTGTCGCTTCTTGTCGGAAGATTGTTCATGTATATGGAGCTGTGGCTTCTCATAATGGGAGTCTTGTATAACGTCAAGCCGATAAGGACAAAGGACATCCCGTACCTTGATGTTCTGTCCGAATCGATCAACAACATGATCAGACTTCTTCTCGGGTGGTTCATAATCACTCAGGAATTCCAGCCGCCCATCAGTATACTTATCGGTTATTGGTTTGCAGGCGCGTTCCTCATGGCGACAAAGAGGTTTGCCGAGTACAGGATGATCGGAGATCCTTCGGTGGCCGGCCTTTACAGAAAGAGTTTTGCACATTATTCCGAGACGAGCCTTCTCGTGTCGTCGTTCTTCTATGCTATGTGCGCGACATTCTTTATCGGCGTGTTCATGATCAAATACAGGATGGAATACATAATCGCTATGCCCTTTGTATTCGGACTGTTCTGCTTCTATCTGTACATTGCGTTCAAACCCGATTCGGCTGTTCAGAAGCCCGAGAAGCTCTACAAGGAAAAATCACTTCTCGCATATATCGTACTGCTTACGATAATACTGCTTCTTCTTACGATAATCGATATTCCTATGCCCGAATACTGGGTCAATCCGACACTGTTCGGTGTTTGATCGTTTTTTTGATAAGTGATGCGAAGAAATATCAACGACTACAAACTGTATGTTTTCGATCTTGACGGTACGCTTTACGATCAGCCGCGACTCCGGCTCGTTATGGCAAAGCGTCTCCTGATGTATTATATGCTTCACCCGTTCTCGGTCGGTGACCTTTTGATCCTCCAGCATTTCAGAAGCGTCAAGGACAACTGGGAGGGCAGTTCATCGGAAGATGAGATAATAAAGCGCGTTGCCGAAGATAAGAAATGCAATACGGACAGGGTCAAAGGAATTGTCAGAAAATGGATATACGACAATCCGCTTTCGGCGCTTCCCGCAACAAAGGACGAACGTCTTGCCGAGTGGATCGCGAAGCTCAGAAGCAAAGGCAGGAAAGTCGTGATCCTTTCCGATTATCCCACAGCGGACAAGCTTAGGGTCCTGAACATAGAGGCGGACGGGCAGTACGGTCCCGACGATCCGCGGATCGATGAACTCAAGCCCTCGCCGAAAGGCCTGCTTGCTGTCATGGAAGATCTCAACATACCGTGCGAGGATATTCTCATGATAGGCGATAGAGCCGAAAAGGACGGTAAATGTGCCGAGAATGCGGGAGTGGATCATCTTATTCTTGCAAGGAAGGTCGGCAGGAGAAATTATGAAGAATTCGAACATTAAATATCTGATAATCCTTCATCTGCTGCTGGGTGTTTATTCCCTTACGGGAGTTGCGTCCAAGTTTGCGGCAAGGGAGGATTTTCTGTCATTTAAGTTCATACTGTTTTACGGACTTGTTCTGTTCGGTCTGTTTGTCTATGCGATAGCCTGGCAGCAGATAATCAAGCACATGCCTTTGATTTCGGCATATGCGAACAGGGGTGTTACGGTCGTATGGGGACTTGTATGGGGCTATTTTATTTTCTCGGAAGAGATAACCGCAAGGAAGCTTATCGGAGCGGCGATAATAATCGGGGGGATAGTTCTGATAGTAACGGCCGATGCGAAAGAAGAAGCCGCAAGAGAAGCGGAGGTAGCCGAAGATGAGTAACAATATCAAACTGCTCGACTGTACGCTCAGGGATGGCGGATACCTTAACGACTGGGAGTTTGGCAGGAGCAACATAATAAATATATTCGAGCGTCTTGTCAGTGCGGGTGTCGATATAATCGAGACCGGTTTTATTGACGACAGAAGACCGTTTGACGAGAACAGGACGATATTCCCCGATACAAAGAGTGCCAACGCGATCTACGGTAAGCTCTCGAAAGGTAATTCGATGATCGTGGGAATGCTCGATTACGGAACATGTTCGGCGGATAATATCATGCCCGCCGAAGAGTGTTATCTTGACGGCATCAGAGTGATCTTCAAGAAACAGAAGATGCATGAGGCTATCGATTTTTGCCGCACGATCAAGGAAAAAGGGTATAAGGTGTTTGCCCAGGCCGTATCCATAACGAGTTACGATGACGATGAATTGTCAGAACTTATGGGACTGGTTAACGATCTTAAGCCGTATGCGTTTTCGCTTGTCGATACATACGGGCTTCTTCATAAAGGACAGCTTCGTCATTATTTTGATTTTGCATGTGCGCATCTTGACCGTTCGATCGGGATAGGATACCACGCACACAACAACTTCCAGCTTGCATATGCGAACTGTATCGAGCTTATCGACGATCCGCCGAAAGATCGTATGCTGATCGTCGACGGGACTTTGTACGGTATGGGAAAGAGCGCCGGAAACACGCCGATAGAGCTACTTGTAATGCATATGAACGAGTATCACGAAGGAAGCTATCACAACAGTCAGATACTCGAAGCGATAGAGGTCACGATGCTTGATATGTACCGTAAGGTAGGATGGGGATACTCGTTCAAGTTTTTCCTTGCGGCATCACATGATTGTCATCCCAACTATGTTAATTATCTGATGGATATAGGAAAGCTCTCGGTCAAGTCCATCAGTGAGATACTCGAATCACTTGAAGGCGATAAGAAGCTTCTGTATGATGCCGATTACATCAGGGAACTGTATTTTGATTACCAGAAGAGACAGTGTGCCGATTCGGATTCGGTCAGTGAGCTTATGGAAAGCCTGGCGGGAGCTGACGTTTTGCTCATGGGGCCGGGCCGCAACATATACAGTCAGAGGGATAAGGTCGAGTCATACATAAAAGAGAATAAATGCATCACTATCTCGATCAATTATATTCCGGCGGATTACGATATCGACTATGTGTTCATGAGTAACGCAAAGCGTTATGTACAGTTATGCTCGGCACTGAGCGAACAGAAGAAGAAGTCAAGACTCATCGCCACGAGCAATATCACGAGGACGCTCGGTGAATTCGATTATACGCTCAATTACAGTGACCTTCTTGATGAGGAGGCGCTGATGCCGGATAATCCGCTCATAATGCTCTTAAAGCTTCTGAAGAAGGCGGGTGCGGCCTCGATAGGTCTTGCCGGATTTGACGGATACAGGGAGACTTCAGTATCGAATTATATCAATCCGAACATGGAGTATTCATACAGCAGCGAGGAGGCCGACAATATCAATATCGATACGGTGAAGGGCATCAGAAAGCTTGCTCTTGATAAGCCCCCGGTGTTTGTAACGGAGAGTATATATGAGACGTTATGATGCGGTGATCTTCGATCTGGACGGGACTCTTCTTGATACATCAGAGGGGATCTCACTTTCGGTAAGATATGCGATCAGCGAGCTTGCGCTTCCGGGGATTTCCGACGAGGTGCTTCGCACTTTCATAGGCCCTCCGATACAAAGATCTTTCGAGAGAGTATACGGACTTGATAAGGAAAAGGCAAACAGGGCGGCAGATCTGTTCAGGAACAGGTATAAAGATCGGGATATCCTAAAGGCCATTCCGTACGACGGTATATTCGAGACGATAGGAGGTCTTAATGCAGCCGGAATAAAGACGGCCGTGGCAACATATAAGCGTCAGGACTATGCGAACAAGATACTCGAACATTTCGGATTCGATAAGGTATGTGATGTCATATGCGGTTCCGACTTTGAACAGAAACTGACCAAGTCCGATATTATAGAAAATGCGATCCGGCTTCTCGGAGTATCGGACAGGAGCCGTGTGGTCATGGTGGGAGACAGCGATAATGATGCCGAAGGTGCAAAAGGCATCGGAGTACCTTTTGTCGGAGTGACATACGGATTCGGTTTTTCGTCCGAAGAAGATGTGAATGAGTTTCCGAATATCGGAGCGGCGACCGATTGCCGTGATATATTAAGGTGTGTTTTATGAAGATAAAGGTTTCGGAATATATAGCGAAGTTCCTCGTCCAAAAAGGCGTGACCGACGTGTTTATGGTGACCGGCGGAGGCGCGATGCATCTTGACGATGCGATCGGACATGCGAGCGGGATAACCTGTACATATAATCATCATGAACAGGCATGCTCGATAGCCGCTGAGGGATACGCAAGACTGACCGGAAAAGTGGCACCGGTGTGTGTGACCAGCGGACCCGGTGGGACAAATGCGATAACGGGAGTCATCGGTGCATGGCAGGATTCCATCCCGATGTTTGTTATCTCCGGACAGGTTAAGTTTGAGACTACAACGGCTTCCACGGATGTACCGCTCAGACAGCTCGGCGATCAGGAATTCCAGATCGTCGATTCGGTCAGAAACATGACAAAGTATGCCGTCATGGTGACGGATAAGGAGACGATAAGATTCCATCTGGAAAAAGCGTGGCATCTGTGCGTTTCCGGGCGCCCCGGCCCTGTTTGGCTCGATATTCCGCTTGATGTACAGGCAGCACTTGTCGAAGAGGATGATCTTGCTCCATATATGGAGGATGATTCGCTTAAGCCGGAATATGACACCGCGCTTACAAAGAAGATCATCGACAGGGTAGCCTCTGCAAAACGTCCGGTGATACTTGCAGGAACGGGTATCAACGTTTCGGGAGCAAGGAAAGAGTTTCTGGAGTGTGCCGAAAGCCTGGGGATTCCGGTTCTTACGGCATGGAACGCGCATGATGTAATGCCTACGGATCATGAACTGTTTTGCGGAAAGCCCGGAACGGTAGGGCTTCGCGGCGGTAACTTTGTGGCCCAGACGGCAGATTTTCTGCTTGTTCTCGGATGCCGTATGAACATCAGGATCATCAGCTACAACAAGCATGCCTTCGCAAAGGACGCCTATAAGATAGTTGTTGACATAGACCCCGCAGAGCTTCGCAAACCGACCGTGAACGTCGATATGCCGGTCTGCGCCGACCTGACCGATGTCTGCAAAAGTATTACCGAGCATATTAAAAACGATCCGTCATATGACAGGAATAAACATGCCGGATGGCTTAGCCGGGCAAAGGCGGTCAACGACAGATATCCTGCCGTCCTGGATGGCTACAGAGGTGGCAAAAAGCTTAATCCGTATGTATTTCTTGAATCTCTTTTCGACAACCTCTCGGAGGGTGACGTGACCGTTACGGGAAACGGCGGGGCATGCGTAATGGGATTTCAGACGGCAAAGGTTAAAAAGGACCAGAGACTGTTCACGAACTCGGGATGTGCCGCAATGGGATACGGGTTCCCCGCTGCCGTAGGTGCCGCTGTTGCGAGAAGAAGCGAAGGCCTGTCGGGCAACCGCGGACGTGTGATTTGCATAGACGGCGACGGAAGCTTCATGATGAACATCCAGGAGCTTCAGACGGTCAGATATAACGATCTTAATATCAAGATCGTGATTCTAAACAATAACGGATATCATTCGATCAGACAGACACAGAAGAATCTGTTCGCAGGTCGTCCGCTCGTGGGCGTGTGCGACGGAAACGGATTGTCTTTTCCGGATTTTTCAAAAGTTGCTTACGCATTTGACATACCTTATGTCAGGATCGACAAAGAAGACGGTATGGGAAAAATGATAGCGGATGCGCTCGAATCCGACGGACCGGTTATTATCGAAGCCGTCGTTGATGAAGACCAGAACTTCGAACCCAAGCTTTCTTCCAAAGTCCATCCTGACGGCACGATCACTTCGGCCGATAATGACGATATGTTCCCGTTCCTTCCTCATGACGAATACGTATCGGTGAAGGAATACCTTACAGGCAGAAAGGAAACAATATGAGCAAGATATCAATAATCATACCGGTATACTACAATTCGGATACCCTTATGCTCCTTTATGAGGATATGAAGGCGAAGATACTCCCGACTCTCGGTGATTATGAGATCGTCATGGTGGACGACGGTTCCGAGGATGATTCGTGGGGTGTCATGAACAAGATCCGTGATATGGATGAAAACGTCAAGTGCATCAGGCTGTCCCGCAATTTCGGAGAACATGCGGCGCTTCTGGCAGGACTCTCACAGTGCACGGGTGACTGCGCCGTGACTAAACAGGCGGATCTGCAGGAGGATTCCGAACTTATCGTCAGGCTTTACGATAAATGGAAAGAGGGCAACAAAGTTGTTCTTGCGGTTCGTGAGGAAAGAGATGAGCCCGCCATCAAGAAGTTCTTTGCCAACATGTATTATTCGATCGTTCGAAAGACCATAGACAAGAAAATGCCAAAGGGCGGATTTGACTGTTATCTTTTGGACCGTCAGGCAATAGAAGTGCTGCTCAGACTTGATGAGAAGAATTCGTCGCTTTCGCTGCAGGTACTTTGGATGGGCTTCAAGTCGGATAACGTATATTTCCACAGACGCGACAGGGAAGTGGGGAAATCACGTTGGACGTTTTCCAAGAAGTTCAAACTTGTCGTTGATTCGATGATGAGCTTTTCGTATTTTCCGATCAAGTTCATGTCTGGCCTCGGTGTGTTTATGGCAATACTTGCGTTTGTATGGATAATTGCGGTCATCGTTGAATTTGTTGCGATAGGTACTCCGGTCAAAGGATGGAGCACGCTTATGTGTCTTGTGCTTTTCTCGGCGGGAATGATACTTCTGATGCTCGGAGTGCTCGGCGAATATCTCTGGAGAACTCTTGATGCGACAAGGAACCGACCCGTCTTCATCATTGATACTGTTAAGGAAGCAAGGAGCAAAGAAGACTGATGGATGCATCCGGAATGCTCAGGATATATATCGCGATCTTCATATCCGCATCGCTCATATCGGCGTTCTCCCAGATCCTTCTGAAGACAGCCGCACGCAAAAAGTACAGTTCCTGGATCTACGAGTATCTTAATGTCAGGGTGATAGTCGCATACATTATATTCTTCGTTGCGACATTGATCACCGTATACTGCTATAAGATCATCCCTCTTTCGCTCGGTGCGATGCTCGAAGCCAGCGGTTATGTTTTCGTGACCGTTCTCGGACGACTGATACTTAAAGAGCGCGTTTCGAAACAGAAGATCCTCGGGATGGCTCTTGTTATACTCGGCGTCGTAACGGTCGCATTTTGAGAGATACAATGAAGAAGTTTCTTGCAAAGAATTACGCATACATCGTTTTGATCATATGCTTTCTCGTCCTCCTTTGGCGTGCATTTTACGGGTTCTGCTGGACGGACGAGAGTTTCTATGCCTCCACGGCCGACAGGTTCTACAGAGGCGATTTACCGCTCGTAGGAGAGTGGTTCAGGACCCAGATGTCCTCGATTCTCATGATTCCCCTTTATGCATTCTATATGATGATCACAGGATCAAATGCCGGAGTGATACTGTATTTCCGTATCCTCTATCTGATATTTTCGTTTATTGTTTCGATCGTCGCATACAGGGTGATCCGCAAGGATTATCCCGGACCGGTAGCGCTTATGTGCTCCGTATTTACGATGAGTTACGCTCATCTTGGCGTGGCCACGTTTTCGTACTATATGATGTCGCATATGTTTCTGCTTTTGGCGCTCTTTCTGATATACGATCATAAGAACACTGGAAGCTGGGTACGGCTTGTCGTTGCCGGGGTGATGACGGCCCTGGCCGTTATGAGTATGCCTGCTTTGGCCATAGGGTATGTGGCGGTCATGATCGCAGTGTTGGCGGTGGGCATTGTCGGAAAGATTCCCAAGGTTCCTGAAGCCGTCCGGGAGAAGATAGCGTCGATTAAGCTTGGAAGGATTTCTTTATTCACGATGATCGGCATAGCGATACCGGCTGTTATCTTTATGATATATCTGCTCCTGCATACGAATATCAGGTATCTTACAGAGACGCTGCCATATGTTCTTGTTGACAATGAGCACAATAACACGTGGGGTTATTACATACGAAAACCTCACCGCAGTATGACGGAAGTATTCGGCATTTACACGTGGGCAGTGTACTTCCTGTGCGCAATAACATTTGTTTTTCAAAAACCGCTTCAAAAGCGTCCTTTCAGGGAGGCGGTTGTTGCCCTCGATACGATCCTGTTTGCGATACTGGCGTATCTTTCATACGGTCACACCGGTTATATATCGGTTGCTTTCTTTGTTTTTTTCATTCCGTTGTTTTTCATATCCCGAAGGAAAAATCACATGCTGTTCGTTCTGTTTGTGATCCCTTCGGCTCTGTTTGCGCTCATATACTGTTTTGCGTCAAGTGATTTTCTCTATATAATCGCACTGGGTCTTGCCATGGCAACGAGTGCGGGGATATGTGCCGTATACGATCTTGTGTCGGACAACGAGGATTCGGACGGGGGACGGCCAAAGAGTAAAGTTACGGATAAGGTATGCGCTGTGCCCGTTATTTGCGTCTGCTTATATGTTCTGGCGATAACGTTCACATTAAGGATAGTAAATGTATACCGTGATGCACCGCTTGATAAGCTTACGGCGCGGATAGGGGACGGTGTGGCAAAGGGCCTTTACACTACCGGGGAGCATCTGACACAGTATAATGACGTTTGTGAAGTTATAAACGATTACTGCATGGGCACGGACGACTTTGAGACGATTAGCGGCAATCCGAAAGGGAATGTGCTGTTTTCAAAGATCCTTCCGTGGGGATACATGGTATCGGAACTGTCCTGCGGGTATCCCACGACATGGAGATCGACGGCCTACGATGCCGACCGGCTGGATCTGTATTATGATATCAACAAAACATCGCGTCCGGATGTTATAATAGTTCTCGATACGGCATACGGATCATATGATGCGGCGGGAGATGTTGAGGATGATCACGAGCCGAATCTTGACGAGATGTCCGATTACTGGAAAGATTACATCAGTGACAACGGATTCGAGGAGATCAGGGCCAAATGCGGGAGAGTATACCGCAGACCGAAACAATAAAACGATCGATGCTTTGAAAGGAGATACATATGATACCCATAAATGAACTTGCAAGAGGTTTCAGACTGTACCGGAAAGAATACGAAGACAAGGCTTTGGAGGTGCTTAGGAGCGGATATTACATTCTCGGACCCGAGGTATCCGGTTTTGAGGAGGAATTCTCGAAGGCGCTTGGTGAAGATTGTTATTGCGCCGGAGTAGATAACGGGCTTGATGCGATATGGCTCGGCCTTGAAGCTTCGGGGATAGGTGAAGGCGATGAGATCATAGTTCAGGCAAACGGATATATCGCAACGATGATAGGTGTACTGCAGTGCGGTGCAACCCCGGTGTTTGTCGAACCCGATGAGTATTACCAGCTTGATGCGGCAAGGATAGAAAAGGCGATAACACCCAAGACAAAAGCAGTCCTTGTGACACATCTGTACGGGCAGGCGACGCGAATGGATGCGATACTTGACGTGTGCAAAAAACATTCGCTGGAACTTTTCGAGGATTGCGCGCAGTCGCATTTCGCACCTTATAAGGGCGTCAATACGGGATTGTTCGGAAAGTGCTCCTTCTTCAGTTTTTATCCGACCAAGAACCTCGGAGCATTCGGTGACGGCGGAGCCGTTGTGTCAAAGGACAAGAGCATCATTGACCGCGTGAAGGTCCTTCGCAACTACGGAAGCGACAGGAGATATCACAATATCGAGATCGGATACAATATGCGACTTGATGAGCTTCAGGCGGGACTTTTGCGTGTGAGGTTATCTCACATTAAGGAACTTATCGGCAACAGACAGCACATTGCAAACAGATATCTTACGGAGATAAACAATCCGAAAGTTACGCTGCCGCTTATTGCCGACGGCTGTGAGCATACGTGGTACCAGTTCATCATAAAGGTCGATGATCAGGACGGATTCAGGGAATACTTAAAGTCACAGGATGTTGCGACCGATATCTCGTGGCGCACGCCGCCATTTTTGCAGCCGTGCATGATGGAAGAGTTCGGTTACAAGGAAGGGGATTTCCCTGTTACCGAAGAACTGTGTGCGCATATCGTAACGCTTCCGATGATGGAATTTATGGAAGAGGATGAGATCACACAGGTTATAAATGCTGTTAACAGTTACAGGTGACGGAACATGAACATGAACCCTCAGAATGCGATCAAACTTGTCGGAGCGATCAATACTTTCAGAAACGCACACCCTAAGTTTGCAAGCTTTATCAGTCATTTTCTTAAGACCGGGATGTCGGAAGGAACGATAATAGAGATAACGGTAACACGTCCCGGGGAAGAGAGCGTCACGACCAACATGCAGGTTCAGCAGTCGGATATAGATCTGTTCACGTCGTTAAAAGATATGATGTAGTCTCAAAAGAGCAGCGTTATCCGGTGAACGATAAATGCGGCTGCCCACGCGATCATGCATTGCCATATCACTACGCCGATCGCCCATCTTCGCCCCATTTCGCGGCGTATCGTTGCAACAGCGGCAACGCAAGGTGTATACAGGAGACTGAACACAAGAAGACTCAGAGCCGATCCCGTGCTCATGATCGATGTTACGGGCGCGCTGCTTCCGAACAGAACCTGAAGTGTTGAGACAACACTTTCTTTTGCCATAAAACCGCCGATGAGCGCGGTACAGATCCGCCAGTCGCCGAGCCCGACAGGGGCAAGTGCGGGCGCCATGAAACCGGCGATACTTGCGAGAATACTTGCTTCCGAATCGGATACGAGATTCAGATGCATATCAAAACTCTTTAAGAACCATATGATTATCGAGGCCAGCAGAATGATGGTAAAAGCTCTGGACAGAAAGTCCTTTGCTTTTTCCCACAGGAGCTGGCCCGTGTTTTTGATACCGGGAAGTCTGTAGTTGGGCAGTTCCATGACAAACGGGACCGCGTCCCCCCGGAATATAGTGTTGCCGTAAAACAGCGCAACGATTATTCCGATCAGGATGCTCAGAAGGTAAAGACCGAGCATAATAAGGCCGCCTCTGCCTTTGAAGAACGCGTTTATAAAGAAAGCGAAGATCGGGACCTTTGCGCTGCAGCTCATAAAAGGAGTCAGAAGTATAGTCATCTTACGGTCGCGATCACTCGGAAGAGTGCGTGTAGACATTACGGCGGGAACCGAACATCCGAATCCGATAAGAAGCGGAACGATACTCCGACCGGACAGACCGATCTTTCGGAGGATCTTGTCCATAAAGAAAGCAACCCTGGCTATATAACCGCTGTCCTCGAGAAGGGACAGGAAGAAAAAGAGTGTCACGATAACCGGAAGAAAGCCGATCACGGATCCGACACCGGTAAATATACCGTCGATGATAAGACTATGGATCGTCGGGTTAACGGAAAGAGTCGACAGAAGAGCATCGGTCCTTACAGAGAGTGCTTCAACTCCGGCATCCAGAATATCCTGAAGGATCTTTCCGATAACGTTGAATGTCAGGAAGAATACGGCCCCCATTATGAGTATGAACATCGGAATGGCCGAAAATCTTCCGGTAAGTACACGGTCGATCCTGGCCGATCTCATATGTTCAATAGTCTCACGGGGTTTTGATACGGCCTGTTTACAGATCCTGTTTATGTACGCATATCGCATGTCGGCGATGGCGGCGCTTCTGTCAAGACCGCGTTCGGTCTCCATCTGCGAAGTAATATGCTCCAGCATCTCTTTTTCGTTCGAATCAAGATCAAGCTGTTCAAGAACAAGGTGGTCATTCTCTATGACTTTTGACGCCGCAAACCTGACGGGAATGCCGGCTCTTTTCGCATGATCCTCTATAAGGTGGATGACCGCATGGATGCATCTGTGAACGGCACCACCGTGATCATTCTCATCACAGAAGTCCTGTTTCGGGGGACGTTCCTGGAAATGTGCGATATGAATACAGTGCCTGATAAGTTCGTCAACACCTTCGTTTTTGGAAGCGGATATCGGAATAACGGGAACGCCGAGCATCTCCTCCATCAGGTTCACGTCGATATGTCCGTGGTTATTCCTGATCTCATCCATCATATTGAGGGCGACAACCATAGGCATGCCCATCTCAAGAAGCTGCATTGTCAGATACAGATTACGCTCTATGTTGGTCGCATCTATGATGTTTATGATCGCGTTGGGTTTGTTGTTGAGAACGAAGTTTCTCGAAACGATCTCTTCACTCGTGTATGGTGACATCGAGTAGATGCCGGGAAGATCAGTGACTCTTGTATTTGAGTGTCCCCTTATTACACCGTCTTTTCGCTCGACGGTAACTCCGGGGAAATTGCCGACGTGCTGGTTCGACCCCGTGAGCTGGTTAAAGAGAGTGGTTTTGCCGCAGTTCTGGTTTCCGACAAGAGCAAAGGTCAATACGGTGTCGTCGGGGAGAGGCTCACCGTCGCCCTTGCCGTGATAACGTCCGCCTTCGCCGAGACCCGGGTGCTCGGTTTCTTTTTTGCGTTTGTCTGTTTTTTCGTTTTCTGAGCCAAGAGAAGATTCCGAAGGATCGACATCGATCTGAGACGCCTCCGCTTTGCGCAGTGTAAGGCTGTAACCGTGAATTACAAACTCCATCGGGTCTCCGAGCGGTGCGGTCTTTATAAAAGTCACTTCGGCTCCGGGGATCAGGCCCATATCCAGGAAGTGCTGCCTGAGAGCTCCCTCACCTTTAACCACGGTAATCAGGCCGCTTTGTCCGATCCTTAGTTCATCAAGCGTCATTTTAGTGCCTCCGGAATGATTTACGGTCATTATAGCACATATGTCTTGACAAAGATCATTCTTTGAAATAAAATAGCATTCGGTTAGCGTACACTAACAATGAATACAAGAGGGAACAAAGATGAGAACAAAGAAGTTATATATCGGAGGCGGGATAATTGCGGGCCTTGCCGGAGGCGGAATACTGATGACCGCATTCATGGGAGGCACAACGGCATACAGCACGGATACCGCAAGGTATATGAGCGTATCGGAAGAAGTTGAGGCGACGGGAGAAGTACATGGCGAGGAGAGCAAGACATATTGCGCGGCCATTACGGCTCCCGTCAGTTATTATGAACTCAAAGTCGGAGATACGGTAACAAAAGGCCAGAATGTTGTGACCTACGATGTCGAGGATCTGCTGACGGCTCTCAGCCAGGCGCAGCTGTCCGCCAAGTCGGCCGAGAACACGATGAACGGACAGGTGCAGGCGAGCAACAACAATCAGGCGAAGTTCAACAAGGCATCATCGGATATTGAAGTATACAGAAACACATACGCGCTGTTCCGTCAGGCAAACGATTACATAAATCAGGGCCAGTATCAGGAAAACTGGGATGTAAACTGTATAGCCCAGGGCCTTAATAAACAGATTGCGGAGAAGACGGCGGAGGTTAATACGAAGACACTCGAGCTTCAGAAAGCACAGGCCGAATTCGATATCGATACGGCGGATGAGCTAATGGAAGATATTGAGAAACTGAACAAGAAGATAGGTGATCTCAATTACGACCTCGCGGCACTTCCGCCCACAAACCTTTCACCGGAAGAGTATGCCGAGATTGTCCTTAACGGGAACTGGATGTCAGACATCATGAGAAACTGGACGGAGACTTCCACGCTTAAGAATACATATGAAAATCAGATACTTAACAAATATCAGAAAGAACAGCTCCGTAACTCCTATGATCTGTCGGAGCTCTCCGTTGTAACGGCCGAGGATAACCTGCGAAAAGCGGATTCGGGAGTAACGATAGATTATGACGGTATCGTTACCGAGAGCTTTATCAAACCCGGAACCGTTGTGGCTAAGGGGACTCCGCTTTTTACCGTTGAGGACAGCAAAAACATAAAGGTCAATGTCGGAATATCCAAGTACGATATCGGAAAGATCGAACCGGGGCAGAGAGCTCAGATCAGCATTGCCGGAAACACATATTCCGGAAGCGTAACGAGGATACTGAGGATTGCCGAGACCGGCAAATCGGATAAGGCAAAGGTGACGGTCTATGTGAAGTTCGACGAGCCGGACGATCGTGTATATCTCGGACTTGAGGCGGATGTTGTGATTTTCACCGATGAAAAGGACAAAGTGCTCACAATATCGTCGGAGGGATG
>JAILRJ010000091.1:0-20070 GCA_024698285.1 Lachnospiraceae bacterium
CTGAAGGATCCTGTTGTAATCATCAACCTTGGTATCTATGGAAAAGAACTGGTTCATAGCCTGATAAGCAGCCAGACACTCTACGGCCTGTTTGTTATATATGTTGAAAACAGCCGCATTGTCGCCGTTCGGGCCTCCCACTTCCATATAGTTCCCGACAAAGAAATAATTATAGAAGATATCCGACACATCCCACTTGAACACGGATTCAACCGCCTCGGGGGCATCGTAGTTATTTGCGAATGTCTTGATATCCTCGATAGTCGCGGGGATCATGGTTGCAAGACGGTCAAGTACTTCCTGATCGGCAAGCGAATCCTCCTCACCCATCGGATCGTAATCTTCCTCTATGACGGGTTCTTCTGAGTCTCCCCCGGTCTCGGCGTCTTCGTCTCCGGCATCCCCGGCATCGTCACCTTCGTCCGTTTTTATCTCCTTGGCATCCTCCTTAGGAGCACCTTTTTCCTCGAGCTCCTTTGTTGCCTCCTCGCCCTCGGCCATATCGGCTTCGGCCTCTATCCTGTTCTGGGCGATCGACGCCATATATGTTTTGTTGTAAAGGAAGAAATTCGTCTCGTAATAGAGCGGATAAGCGACATAATGATCGTAACAGCTCACCGCATTTAAAGCTGTCTGGGGATAGAGTTCGGGAGACAGTATTCCGTCGGGATCGTTAACGACAGCTGCAAGACCTGCCAGATATGCTTTCAGCAGATTGTCATGGCTTGTGATATAAAGATCACAGAGCGGTTCGGTCCTGTCCTCCGGTCCTGCAAGCGAGTTCTCGTTTATGGCCTCCAGGAACTGCACTCCGTCCTTTAAGACGACGTTGACCTTCACTCCTCTGTCCTGTTCGAATGAAAGTGCAACACCCGTAAGATAATCCGTCAGCGCCTCATCCGTATACCACAGCGTCAGGCTCCCGTCATCGGTATATACGGGTGCACCTTCCGCCTCCTGTCCTTCTTCGGACACTTTCGTATCTTCCGCGGTCTCGGCAAACTGCGAATCGTAATTTATACTTGCAACATACCACAAAGACCCCGCCATCGCGAGGACAAGTATGGCACATATCAGTCTTTTTAACATCTTTACTCCGACAGACTTACAGTCAGTTTATCGATCATCTCGTCAACATCCTCTTTTGTGATCACAAGAGGCGGCAGGAAACGGATAACATCAGTTCCGGCTGTTATGAGCACGAGACCGTTTGCAAGGGCGGCTTTTACCACATCGCCCGGCTTCTTTTTGTTCGTGTCAAACACTATGGCACGCATCAGTCCCAGTCCCCTTTCCCCTGTGAGAAAATCATGGGATGCGACTACTTCTTTTAGCCTTGACTCAAGGTAAGGCGCTACCTTACCGACATTATCAAGTATACCATCTTCTTCAAAAATATTAAGTACCGCATTTATCGCAGCACATGCGAGCGGATTACCGCCGTATGTCGTCCCGTGATCTCCCGGAACAAGTGAATTTGCAGCAACTTTTTCGTTTACGAGAAAAGCTCCGACCGGAACTCCGCCTCCGACAGCCTTGGCAACCGTCAGAATGTCGGGCATGATACCGTACTGCATGAAAGCGAACATACTGCCGCTCCTGCCCATGCCGCACTGGATCTCATCAAGTATAAGAAGAATATCCTTTTCGTCGCAAAGTTTCCGGATCTTTGTCAGAAACTCCTTATCGGCCGGATTGATCCCGCCTTCTCCCTGTACGGTCTCCATTATAACGGCACACGTCTTGTCGTTTACAAGCTTTTCGACACTTTCGTAATCGTTGAACTTCGCAAACCTGACGTTTCCTATCATCGGTTCGAACGGCTCGCGGTAGTGAGGATTCCCGGTAACCGACAAAGCTCCGAACGTCCTGCCGTGGAACGAATGCTCCATCGCTATAATCTCGTGATCTGTGGTTTTGTCCTTATTATACGCATATTTTCTTGCGGCTTTGATCGCACCCTCGACCGCTTCGGCTCCGCTGTTCGTAAAGAACACCTTGCTCATGCCCGCTGCCTTTGTAAGACCTTTGGCCGCATAAGCCAACGGTTCGGAGTAGTAGTAATTTGAGATGTGCGTGATCTTTTCTATCTGATCTTTAAGCGCCTTTTCGTATTTCCCGTTACCGTATCCGAGCGCATAAACGGCTATTCCCGCGCAAAAATCCAGGTATTCTTTTCCGTCCGCGTCATAAAGGCGAACGCCTTCACCGTGATCGAACACTATCGGATAACGATTATATGTTTTGAGGAGACACTCCTCGGAAGTATTTATGATATCCTGTGTACTCATATCTTATCCTCGTCCTTAAAAAACATCGTTCCGATACCGGTGTCCGTGAACACCTCGAGAAGCAGGCTGTGAGGCTTTCTTCCGTCAAGTATATGCACACGGCTGACACCGCTTTTGATCGCATCGGTACAGTTCTTGAGCTTCGGCAGCATTCCGCCTCCGATGAATCCCTTGTCAATAAGATCGTCAACCTCGGAGACAGTCAGTCTCGAGATGAATGTCGAAGGATCCTCGGGATCCTTGTATACGCCTTCTATATCCGTCAGGAATGCCAGCTTGTTAGCGCCCATGGCTTTTGCAATCGCACATGCGGCATCATCGGCGTTTATGTTGTATGTATTGAAATCCTTATCAAGCCCTATCGGCGCAACAATCGGGAGAAAATCCTTCTCCAGAAGGTCTTCGAGTATCTTTGTGTCTACCTTTGTGACTTCTCCGACAAATCCTATATCCTTACCGTCGGAATACTTCTTCTCAACCGTGAGAAGTCCGCCGTCCTTGCCGGATATACCGACTGCCTTTACCCCGAGTTCGGTGACCATCGACACAAGTGATTTGTTCACTTTTCCGAGAACCATCTCGGCTATCTCCATTGTCTCCGCATCCGTTACGCGAAGGCCGTTGACAAACTCGCTCTTCTTGCCGACCTTACCTATCCACGCCGAGATATCCTTGCCGCCGCCGTGCACAACGATCGGCTTGAATCCTACAAGCTTTAACAGCGTCACGTCCTTTATGACATTCTTCTTAAGTTCCTCATCGGCCATTGCACTTCCGCCGTACTTTACGACGATGACTTTTCTGTTGAACTGCTGAATGTACGGAAGTGCCTCGATGAGCACCTCAGCCTTCTGAAGGTATTTCTCCTTATATATCTCTTCCATTCCTCTTTCCGTGTCCTTTCTTCAGGTCATGAGAGCCACGCCATTTAGAGTCCACTTCGTGGAGGCGCGGCCTACGTGATGCAAAGTTTTCATAGAAAACTTTACACCACCTGTTATGAACGGTAATCAGCATTTATCTTAACATAATCGAACGTAAGATCACATCCCCATGCGGTAGCTTCGCACGATCCGGCATTCATGTCAACGACTACCGTGATCTCGTCCTCCGACAGGATCTTTGTAGCCTCATCCTCGGAATATGCCGCTTTAAGGCCGTTTTCAAACACCCTTATCGAGCCTGCACGGCTGACGTAATCAAGCGATACCTTATCAGGATCAAAGTCCGCTCCCGAATACCCGAGTGCGCACAGGAACCTTCCGAAGTTCGAATCGTGTCCGAAGATCGCAGCCTTGCAAAGAGACGATGAAGCTACGGATCTTGCCAGAAGCTTAGCATTCTCCTTTGTATCCGCATTTGTGACCTTGACCTCAAAGAGCGCATTCGCACCTTCTCCGTCTTTTGCCATATGTTTTGCGAGATATTCGTCAACGTAGTGAAGTGCCGCCAGAAACGTATCAAAATCATCGCCTTCGCAGTCGATGACGGGATTTTCGGCGCAGCCGTTTGCAAGCACAAGATATGTGTCGTTTGTTGAAGTGTCGCCGTCGACCGTGATCATGTTGAACGTGTCGGGAATATCGGCATGAACAGCCGCCGAAAGCCTCTCCTTTGTTATCGCACAGTCTGTACATATGTATGCGAGCATCGTGCACATATTGGGATGGATCATTCCGCTTCCTTTGCTCATGCCTCCGATCGTGACACACTTGCCGCCGATCATAACCTGCACCGCGATCTCCTTCGGGACCGTATCGGTTGTCATTATCGCCGATTCCGCATCGGCCGCCGCCTGCCTCGTATCCGACAGGCTCTTTGCCAAAGCCTCGACTCCCGCCTTGATCTTATCCGTCGGTATCTGCTCACCGATGACTCCGGTCGATCCGACAAGAACCGAATTCGCAGGGATCGAAAGCGCATCCGAAGCAGCCTGTGCCGTCACTCGGCATATGTTCATTCCGGGCTCACCCGTAGCTGCATTGGCTATTCCGGAGTTAACGACTACAGCATGAACATACGGTGAATTCGCGACTATATCCATGTCGTATTTAACGGGTGCGGCTTTGACTACATTTGAAGTGAACATGCCCGCGACCGTTGCGGGGGATTCGGACAATATCATTGCCATGTCCTTCCTGTTCGTATATTTGATGCCCGCTGCGACTCCCGCTGCCTTGTATCCTTTTGCGGCAGTAACGCCGCTGTCTATTACCTTTATATCGAGATCTTTCATGATCTTTACCTCTTTTCTCTACTTATTGAAATTAACGATGTTCTCGCTGTTTAAGACAAAATCATAATAGTTCAGGTCCTGTCGTCTTGTCCAGCCTATCGTGTTCCAGAATGCGTTTCCTATATCGTTTGCGGTAAAGGCGATGAGGCTTACTTTGCTGATCTCCTCTTTCTTAAGTGCGTTCATGCAAAAAACTACCATCGCTTTACCGATTCCTCTTCGTCTGTGATCGGGATGAACACACACGTGGTACAGGCATCCTCGTCTGCCGTCATGTCCGCACAGTATCGCTCCGACTATCTTTCCGTCTTCGATGGCCACAACACTCGTGTCGGGGTTTCTTCTTATAAAACGCTGCACGCCTTCCCTCGAGTCGTCGACCGATCTGATAGCAAAGCCCTTTATCGTCATCCACAGTGCGTGAACTTCTTCGTAATCTTCGATTGTCATTACTCTAATTTGCATATTATTCATCTTTTCTGCATATTATACATGCATTTGTGTATATTATTCATTTTTATATTCTATATGATTTTTGCGTATTGTCAACTGTTTTCTGAAATATTCTGCTTTTTTATATCAGATAGGTGTTGCATTTTATACATTTTTGTTATATATTATGTTGCGAATCGAATAAACTGTTTATCCAAAGGAGCAAAACAATGAAAGAAAAAGTAATACTTGCATATTCCGGAGGTCTTGATACAACTGCCATCATACCGTGGCTCAAAGAGAACTACGATTACGAAGTTATATGCTGCTGTATCGACTGCGGACAGGAAAGCGAACTCGACGGTCTTGATGAGCGTGCCAAGGCAAGCGGAGCTACAAAGCTCTATATCGAAGACGTCGTCGACGAATTCTGTGACGATTATATCGTACCCTGTGTTCAGGGATGCGCGGTATATGAGAATAAGTACCTTCTCGGAACATCCATGGCAAGACCCGTTATCGCAAAGCGTCTTGTTGAGATCGCCCGGAAGGAGGGGGCCGCGGCCATCTGCCACGGAGCGACAGGAAAAGGAAACGATCAGATTCGTTTTGAGCTTGCCATAAAGGCTCTCGCACCCGACCTTAAGATCATCGCCGCATGGCGTGATGACAAGTGGACCCTTGATTCCAGGGAATCGGAGATCGAGTACTGCAAGGCTCACGGCATTCATCTTCCTTTCTCGGCCGACAACAGCTACAGCCGCGACCGTAATCTGTGGCACATCAGTCACGAAGGTCTCGAACTTGAAGACCCCGCAAACGAGCCGAATTATGACCATCTTCTCGTTCTCGGATGCACTCCCGAAAAGGCACCCGACGAAGGCGAATACGTTACAATGACTTTCGAAGCAGGTGTTCCCGTAAGCATCAACGGCAAGAAAATGAAAGTCTCGGATATCATCCGCGAGCTCAATAAGCTCGGCGGGAAGCACGGTATCGGCATCGTCGACATCGTGGAGAACAGGGTTGTCGGTATGAAGTCACGCGGCGTTTACGAGACACCCGGCGGAACGATCCTTATGGAAGCACATCAGCAGCTTGAAGAGCTGATCCTTGACCGTGACACATATGCCATGAAGAAAGACATGGGCAACAAGCTTGCACAGATCGTATACGAAGGAAAGTGGTTCACCCCTCTTCGCGAAGCGGTATGCGCTTTCATAAAGAGCACTCAGCAGTATGTGACCGGTGAGGTTAAGTTCAAGCTCTATAAAGGAAACATCATCAAAGCCGGAACGACATCACCGTATTCGCTCTACAATGAGAGCATCGCAAGTTTCAAGACCGGAGATCTTTACGATCACCACGATGCTACCGGATTCATCAACCTCTTCGGCCTCTCATGCAAGGTCCGCGCAATGAAAATGCAGGAAGCCGGAAAGAAAAACTGATTTCTTATGATAGTTCTGTCTTATATCGCCGTTTATCTGGCGGTCATCAATCTGGCGGGTTTTCTCTCCATGGCTCTTGACAAGAAGAAGGCCCGCCGGAATAAATGGCGCATACCCGAGGCCACCCTTTTCCTGTTTGCGATATTCGGAGGAAGCCTGGGGTGTCTTCTCGGAATGCGTGTATTTCACCACAAAACACAGAAACCGAAATTCTACATCGGAATCCCGATAATCCTCGGGGTTCAGCTTGTTGTGCTGGCGTACTTCGCCTTTCTGGCACCATTGGAATTTCGTATACTGTGATCACTCCCCCTTCGGGGAAAATCACGGAGATTCAAAATGACGATCTACATCGCAATATGCGACAACAACATTGCAGACCGCAAACAACTGGAGCGCCTTCTGGAGCGTGAAAAAGACAGGCGCCTCAAAGAAAACAACGATGTATTATATATAGATTCATTCGGCAGCGAAGAAGCCCTGATGTCAACGCCCGTAAAATACGATATCTTTTTCATAGATATCACGGAAGGCGCCGATAACGGCATGGAGATTGCCAAGAAGCTGCGTCAGCGCGGAATAATCGCTCCGATCGTTCTGTGTGAATCGACGATAAGCTATACCTCGTATGTAAACGCTCCGGAGGAGCTCATATATATTGAAAAGCCTATCAACAAAGGACAGGTGAGCCATCTGGTTGATGTGGCACTTGACTGGTGCGGCCGCAAGATCCCCCTTGTCGAGATCAAATGTCAGAGCGAGACACGGTTTATCAGATACGACGAACTGATACGCGCAATTCCGATCGACAAATTCTACGCAAGACTCTGTCTTACCGGAGGCGAATTCCTTGACATGACCGATTCGGTGGATTCTCTTGAGCGTCAATGCGACACATACGGATGCTTTATCAGATGCAAAAAAGATCTCGTCAACATCTACCATATAGAAAACGCGACGGCAAAGGGATTTCGTCTGTCAAACGGAGATCTGGTAACATACTCCGTAAGGCAGCGCGGGAAAATAATAAAGACCATGGCTGACAATCTTCGTTACCTAAGAACCCATTAACGCCGCCGCCTCTTCTTCACACGTTTTATAAGCGTCTTTTACACGCCTTATCATATTCGACATATCCGACATGTTCCGCTTTATCCGGGACAGATTCTCGCATATGTTTTCAAGCGCCTTTTCGGCGTACAGCTTCGATGTTATCGTAAATGCCATATTCTTCCGCAAAGACTCAACGGCGACGATAACGTTTCCGACCATTACGCTCCCGTTTTCCATTGTTTCGGCTGCGGTATCGCATCCTCCCGGATCGAAATATGTATTAAACGATGCGGGGGGTGTATCATCTGTTTCATTTTGCGCAGCAGCCGCAAGCTTTTCGGCAATCGAGGCAGCCGCAAGACCGAGTGTCGGCGCCACACACTCCTCGGCAAGTCTGTCCGGCGGTGTTGCAAGAGCCAATGAAACGGCTGTTCCCGCTATCGTTTTGAAGTTTTCCTTATCGGTTTCGTCTCCCTTCGAGATCAGGCGGCACAGACCGTCAGTAAGAAATCCGAGACCCTTTGCCACAGCGCCCTGCGAGCGCAGCGTAACAAAGTTTCCGTCCTCATCGAATTCGTTTTCCGTCAAAAGGCTTACCGGCGAATGAGCGGCCGCAGCGGAGCTGTCGTTTAACACGAACAGACACGTTCCGGCTATAGATGTAAGAAGGATGTTCACGAAATCGTTATACGCGCAAACGGATGTTATTTTATTTGAGGCTGCGCTTATCCTTTCGGGGTCCTTAATGAGAAAGTCATCACCGAACCCCTGACCGTCATATGATACACACTCCGTTATCCGCTCGGTCTGGCTTGCGGTCACGAACTGGGCAAGATTGCCGCCCTTTGAATGTCCGGTGACCACTATGTCTTTGTATATCCCGCACTCGCTCTTGACAAATTCATCCGCTATCTGCTGTATCCTCGTCTCTTCCGCGTAGGCACCTTCAAAATTGTCGCACCACGCCTCCTTTGTTCCTCCGGTCCCGCGAAATACGACGACCGGATCTTTGTCTTTCGGATCGGTATAACACACGGCTCTGACATCATTCTCCTCAAGGAGCCGACTGGCCGAGATCTTCCCGAAACCGGGATTATCGCGAATCCTCTCATCCATACAGGTAAAAACGGCAGCAACGTCTTCACAGCTCATCCCACCTCCTCTTGCGGCCTCCAGCACGCTTTCGGCGCTAAATCCACCATCCTCGTCCCTGAAAGCGTCAATGATCTCTTCTATCGGGCGATCGGATATGCAGGCGGGGACATATACAAAGTTGGACAGAAGCAAAAGTTCCTGCTGAGTGTATCTTCCTTTCATGCGATACCGACAATATATGTCCTGGCACCTATCGTCAGCTCATCTTTATCGTTAAGACGTTCTTCCGTTATTTTTTTCCGGTTGATCCTTGTTCCGTTCGAAGAAGACAGATCCCTGACATATATCTGTTTGTCCCTTTCATATATTTCGCAGTGACGTTTCGAGAGTGCATCATCGCCACTGATCACGATATCGCAGTCCCCCCTTCCGACCGACATTACACCGCCGAGTGCGATCCGGTATTTTCTACCCGGGTCATCCTTATCCGTAAGGTTCAGGACCGTAAGATCATCCGTAAGAAGTCTTGTGGCTGTATCCGACACGTCATATCCGTCATCCAGCATGACCGTGGCACTTTCGCTGTATCCGGCAAGATCCGACGTCCTGTAACCTTTCAGTTCGTAATCCTCAAAAAAGTCATCTTCCTCCGAAGGTACCGGTGGCGGAATTACCTCGCCCTTTCTTCTCCTCTTCATGATCACAAAGCTTCCGAGAACAGCAGCCAAGAGTCCCGCGGCAATAAGTATGCTTGATAGCGCAATGGCCCTCCCGCTTTCGAAAAACCCCGGAGTCCTGTCGTATTCGTATATGACCTGTTCGGTATCCTCCCCTCCGGTCATGTATTCTTCCGCATCGATCTCCTCCGTACTTACATCTTGGGCTGCCTCATCGGAAACCTCTTCGGTTCCTTCCTCATCTTCCGTTTCGTACTTTTTCCAGTGCACTTCGGCATACTCATCCATTGCAGAAGTGATCATCTCGGAAAGTTGTCTGTCAACCTCCGCATCGCTTCCCGCAAACTCCGTTTCGAAAAATCTCCCGCCGCTCGTAACCGCAACCGCCGACAGACCTTTCCTTTCAAGCGAATTGTTCTCCTGATCGAGCATGACTACATAGATCGGATATTCACTGTTTTCGGTAAGATAGTAAAGTTCCTCTTTTTCGTGAGACAGCGCACCGCCCTCAAGGCCGTCGGTGAACACAAGTATATCCCTGCAGGCGAAATCCGAATCTTTCCATCTTGTCACAACCTCGGTAAGGGTATCGCAAAGATTGGAGTCCTTTGCCGCAAACTCAAGCCTGTCCACGTCGCATACAAGGTCGTTGATATCGTCCGTGTACGTCTCTTCGGCCGATATATCATGTTCATATGCGGACAGACAGAACGTCCTGTTTTCCGGCGCATGGTAAAACAGATATTTGAGCGTCATCTTCATGAGTTTCTGATTGACTTCGGAAACCGTTGCGTCGTTGTCAATCAGTACAAGTGTCTGGCCGCATACATGCATACTCAACCTACCGCCTCCACAGACAGACTCTGTGCCAGGCTCCCGCTTTCGTCTTCCGCAAGCCTGTATTCGTTGGCCATCTCCGTAAGATCATCCGCATGCTTTCTTATCAGCGCATAAAGCTTATTCATATCATCCGACAGAGACGCAAACCTTGCGGAAAATCCCGTCGCCGCCTCACCCTGCCATATCGGTTTGAAGCTGTCCACTACCGAGATCATCTCCTGTGTTATGGTCCTTATGGCCGCTTCGGTATTCTGAAAATCCGCAGCCGTCTCCGTAAGCCTTTCCGGTGTTACTTTTAAAATGTTTTCCATTTACATCGCCCTCCCGAGATTCTTTTCTTCTGCCCTGTCATACCTTTCCGCTATCCTCTCTATTGCGGATACATATCTGTTCACCAGTTCATAAAACGCATCCATCTGCCCGGCGTTCTTCATAAACTGCGTATGAAACCTCTCATTTGCGGCCCCCTCCCACATGGACCTGAGTGACAGTTCAACCGCACAAAGATTTTCCTTTTCTTTCATGAACCTCTGACACAGGTTTAACAGTTCATCTTTTTTACCCCTCAGCTGTCTGCTGTCGACTTGATAGAATGACATCTGTTATTTCTCCTTTCTGTTAACATAACTAACGACTATTCGGGTCAATATACTAACTCCATGGCTCCTTTTTCTGCTTTATACACAATGTCCGCTGTCTTTCTTATCGTTGAAGCGACTCTGATAAGATCGTCTGCAGTACCGAACATTTCGGTGATCGTTCTCTTTCCGGCAAGTTCCATTGACTCACCCGTATCACCCCTCCAGCTGTTCTTCAGGACAAGCAGAGCGGACTCGACTCCGTTGTTGGCGATCCTGGAAAGATCCGCGGCAAGACACTCAAGTTCCTGTGCCTGATCCATGGCTCTTGAAAAATCGATCTCAATCTCGTTCCTTGTTTTTCGGTTCATCTTCTCATACCTCCTATCATCCGTTTTATCCTCTTCTCGTTTTCGTTATATAATCCGTACGCTTTTGATGCGAGCATTATCGTTTCCCTTATGCTCATAAGGAGTTTTCCGGCTGCGAGCATATCTTTTTGTATCCTGGTGATATACGCATAGTTCGCATCTCCGTCCCAGAAAATATCAAGTTTTTGCACGCTTTCGGCTGTATTCTCTATCTCCTTGCAGAGAGCAATATAAAGTTTGAACAGCTCTTTTATCTTTTCCCCGAGCGGGCAAAATTCGATCGACAGATCATTCATATTCGATTATCACCCCGCTTCCCGAATGCATCCCCGCCTCCGAAAGTGTCATGTCATCGGTTATGTTTTTATTCGTTCCGGGCATAAAAACACATCCGTTTTTTATACCCAGAGCCGGCAGGATTTTTCTCTTAAAATCTCCTATCGAGAGCGATTCACTGACTCTTGCGCACAGTCTTTTATCCTGTATCGGAAAGATCAATTCTATTGATATCATATGTTATAAAACCTCTGTTTTACTGAATTTTCGAGTTATCCACATTGACGGTTTCGGGTAAGATCACGCGCCCCGAAAAGCAATTTTCATCGTATTTCAGAATTGTCGCATTGTGCCTCGGAAGTGACATTTGCGTTTGTGAAAAAGACATGTATGAATAGTCCAATATTCTGTTCTGATCAAGACACCCTCCCAGGGTCACCCCGTACGGATGTTCGGTCATCGATCCGAATATCTTCCCTCCCCCAACGATACTTTCAACCCTGTTATTTAATATCCCGATAATGACGGGATGAAATCTTTCATCCCGGGCATATCGCATCCGGTTACCGAGAAGTGCAGCCAGTTTATCTTCCTCCTCTTTACGAAATCCCGAAGAGTAGAACTTTTCCAAAAGCGCCTCTAAGTTCTCGACCGTAATTATGCATAAATCGTTTCTTTCTTCACATACCGCAAGCAGTGTTTCGTGATCGTCCGCCCTTATGCATCCGATTCCGAGAACGGATGCGATAACGGAAATGTTAAACAGCAGCGTATGCCTGCCGCTGTACGGCCTGCCGCATATAAGGACACAGCCCGTACGATCGAGCGGAACGGAGTATACTTTTCCGGTCCTGTACTCGAATCCTATCGGAAGCATAAGATCATCCGCTGTGTATCCTTCCGAGCGTATCCTTTCAAGAAGGTCATCAATACCCGGCTTATTCGGCACATGCGGAAAGTGAGCGGCACTTACCCTGACGGGATAAGGCGCCTTTACTTTCGGATCGGTCAGGACCGCCTGGAATTCAAGCGGGCGATCATGCGACAATCCGATGCCTCTTCCGGGGCTGTCGCCTATATCGGGAATGTCCCTTGCTGAAACCTTTAGAAGAGAAGCCGCCGTATATGTATCGCAATCACCGAGGCACAGAATCGTGTCGTAAAGGGCTGCGATCCTTGATTCCGGAGGCTGCGTGTATGTCGATACCACATACACTCCGACAGCGGATGCGTTGCGAAGTATCCTCTCCAGCACTTCCCAAATTTCAGGATCCTGCATCCTTTTGATCTCTCCCTGATCCTCGACGACCAGCACCGTTACCGGAAGATTCTCTCTCTTGTCGGGTCCCGCTCTTCTTAGCGTATTTACTCTTCCTTCGATAAACAGGAGCAGCCTTAGCATGTCCTCTTTGTCGTCATAAGTGACGTAGCCCCCGCAAAACGGATGATTCGCTGCATCCTTTATCGCTCCTCCCGGCCGGTCAATAATATACACTTCCCGTTCGCAATCCATCTTCCACAGGACAGTTCGTACAATTTCGCTTTTTCCGCTCCCGCTCCTGCCGATGATCAGCATGTTTTTGTTACGATTCGGGTCATATACCGCCTTTTCGTATACACGGTCATACGGATTATCAAACCACGCATACGCCCTGTCATCGGTTATCACCTCCGGAAGTTCCGGAAGCCACAGTTTTGCCGGTCTTCGAGGCATATGTTCCGATGAAGCCGATATTGCGGCCGACATCGCGATCTCATACCAGGTTCTCCTCTCATGTTCGTACTCATCCGAAGGATGATAATCACATGTGATCTCCTCATCACACAGAAGATCCCTGTATATTCGTATGTCCTTTTCATAACCTTCGGCCCGTCCCATGGCATATCCGCTTTGGAAGAACTCAAGCGCTTCATCGTTTCCGGACTGAAGATATGCCCGTCCGCATTCGTTTATCGACGCCGCATCGGGGCGCCCCAGTATATCTGTCGAATCCGACCTGTCCAGGAGCCGCAGAGCTATCCTGAAAGCCGAGTTGCTTCGTATCCTGTCGTCTACAACGCCCGAAGGCTTCTGCGTTGCAAGTATCAGATGCATCCCCAGACTCCTTCCTATCTGCGATACGCTTATCAGGCAGTCCATGAATTCAGGTTCTTCTTTTTTCAGTTCCGCAAACTCATCGATCACGATAAGAATATGCGGAAGCGGTTCGGATGCTTTTCCCGCATCATACAGCTTTGTGTAATCGTTTATGTTGTTAACCTTGCATTCGGCAAAGATCCTCTGTCTTCTGATGTTCTCACTCCTCAGAGAGATCATGGCCCTTTTTGATACGGCCTTTGACAGATTCGATATACTGCCGACAAGATGCCAAAGATCGGCAAACAGTCCGGACATCCCTCCGCCTTTATAATCGATCAGAAAGAATGCCAGTTTATCCGGCGGATACCTTAGAGCAAAAGACAATATCATTGTTGTCAGAAGTTCGCTCTTGCCGCTTCCTGTCGTACCCGCTATCAGACCGTGTGGTCCGGAGGCTCTTTCATGAATATTGAGAACAGTCTTCCTTCCACCCGACGCTATCCCGATCGGTGCTAAAATACCGGATGTGATGTCATTTTCCGCATAAGCCTTTCTTACCTTTTCCCTCAACTGCCTTTCGATGTCATCCCCCGCCGCAGCATCAAACAGTTTGCCGAACGGGACCGTCAAAGGAACCGACGAGTTTTCAACGTTATCCTCCCTGATCCCGGCGATCTGCGATGCAAATGAATAACACAGTTTCCCGGGAACGGTATCATACCTGATGTTTTTGACTCCCCTGTTAAGAACAGGGAATGCTTCTCCGGGTACTTCCTCCTCTTTTTCGCACAGGAGCACCGCATACGCTCCGGCCGATGCCTTCTCCCATGCGCTCCTTGTCTCGTCAGTGATAAACACTGTTTCGGCCTCTTGCCCGGGTGACGATCCCGGGTATTTCTCAAAGTGAGGAAGAAGCGTGATCCATTTATAATAACGCATGGTATTTATATTCGTTTTTACTTGTATCTTTACATCTTCGGGAGAATGTAAGACTGCGATCTGCAGTATGAACGCCGAAAGCGTTTCCGGATCCTTAGGCTTATTCAGAACGAATACCGAAACGGATCCCTTTTGAATCGATACGAGATACGGTGATGACGGGACGGTCACGTACTTTTCTTTCAGTTTTGCGGGAAGTTCCTTGAGCGAATCATCGATCCCTTCGAATCGTTCCTTTGGGATTATGATCTCTAGAGGACTTGGGATTGAGCCCTTTCCGATCCTGACCCTGATATGACCCTCCGACAACTTACGACCGCTTCCGGGTATGAACGGGACTCCCCCTCCTTTAAGGCAACCGCTCACTTCGGGATACATTTCGTTAAGATCTTTTATTATCCCCGCAAGCCTGTCCCTTATCGTATTCTCGCACCCGGACAGATATGACATATATGTGTTTCTTCGTCTTAGTTCTTCGGTTTTCTGTTTTCTGACCCTCCCAAGTACGTTTACAACAGCCCACACGGCTGCGAACACCGATGACAGTATGGCCACGCTCCTGCCGGCTCCGAGCAGTATCGGGATCGCCATTGTAAGAGCCGGTCCTGCCGCAAGCATTATTGAGGGCTTTTCCGGAACTCTTCTCGGAGGCGGTCCCTCGATCTCTATGGGGGTCATATCCGGCTCCGGAAGCTTTGTCCCAAAAGGAATAAACTTCTCTTTCCCCGGGGGAGCGGCCCCAAGCCACACGATCCTCTGATCGCCTATAACAACACTGTCTCCGGACCTTACATATCCCCTGTATCCCCTTTTTACTCTCAGCCGGTCCACAACAGCTCCGTTGGTCCCCGTAACTTCAACAAGTGCCGCATCATCTGTCACACGGCGGAAGTACAGATGCCGTCTCGATACGAAAGAGCCGCCGAGTACCAGATCACATCCGGGATCTCTTCCGACAATGACTGTCGGCTTCTCTCCCGATACGTACAATACGCCCATGGCATCTCCAACCGTTGTTCAGTTAATATTCCGGGATCTTTGCGATGCGTCCAACGCAAGATGCGAGAACAGAATCAAAAAAGAATTCTTGTACGACGGATGATATCATACAAGAATTCGATAAGCAATATCTGAAAATTCACCAAACAGACTGATAAAATTTCTGTAATAATCTACAAGAATATTTTAAGCCTTATTACGCGACTACCGATGCGCGTATCTCGTCAGCGCGCTCCTTACCGCATACGATCGCGATAAGCTCACAGGCAAAGTCCACAGCGGTTCCGAGTCCTCTTGAAGTCGTTATGTTCCCGTCCGTGACAACACTGTCGGTAACAGCCGTCGCTCCTTCGAGAAGATCCTCCATTCCCGGATAGCATGTGGCCTTTTTACCCCGTAGAAGTCCTTTGGAGCCGAGAATCCTTGCCGGTGCGGCACATATGGCCGCGATCCTGCCGCCTTCGGCGTTATGATCGTCAACAGTCTTCATGAGATCATCGCATTCAAGAAGATTAACTGTACCGGGCATTCCCCCCGGAAGTACGATAATATCTTCTTTTTGAGGCTTTGCCTCATCTATCGTCATATCGGCGCGAACGGTGATCCTACGGGCACCCGTAACATCGCTTCTTCCGGGATAGATCGATACCGTCCGGGCATCCACCCCGGCGCGCCTTAACAGATCAACCGGTGTAAGCGCTTCTATTTCCTCAAATCCGTCAGCCAGAAAAACATATACCATGATTTTTCCTCCGTAAAAGCATTTGTGCGACGGATTTATTCTATCATAATTATGCTCTTACCGCCAAGCTTACGATCCCGACAACGAGGAGTATCGGAAGTGCCACAAACGAGAGGCCTCCTACGATCATCATAAGAACTATGCAGGGAAGAAATACCACGTATCCGACAAGCTTCATTATTCCCCAGCCGAGCTTAAGACCGAACAAAAGCAATCTTCCGAATACCGCAAATAAAACTATAAGAGTTATGAATGTCAGCATTTTCAGTTCCTCCTTACGGTACATAATATACGCCCCGATCCTTAAGCGGTCTTTTAAGGTTCATTAAAAGAAGATTAAATCGTACGGCATTCATTTTTATGGTATATTAAGAACATGGGAATGGAAATTGAGAGAAAATTTACGATAAAGAGCCTGCCCGATAGTCTCGATTCATATGATCATCATATGATAGAGCAGGCATATCTTACCTCGGAGCCCACTATCCGTGTACGCCGTGAGGACGAGAGGTACTATATGACCTACAAAGGCACCGGCGGAGCCAATTCATCGCTTTCACACGAGGAGTACAATCTCCCGCTCACAAAGCAGGCTTATGAAACGCTTTCATCAAAAGCCGACGGGAACGTTATCCGCAAAAAGCGCTTCCTGATACCGTACGGCAAATATACAATAGAGCTCGACATATTTGACGAGCCCTTTAAACCTCTTATTATAGCTGAAGTGGAATTTCCGTCAGTGGATGAGGCTAATGCGTTTACGGTGCCGGAGTGGTTTGACGAAGATGTGACCGACCGCAAAGAATATCGCAACGCCTATCTTGCCTTACACCGCTAGTCCCGTTGCGCTCTCTATCCCCATAGATATGTTCATGCACTCGATCGCCGCGCCGCTCGCCCCTTTTCCGAGGTTGTCGAAGATCGACATTACCATTATCCTATCTTCGTTCCCCGTAACAAGTATGTTCGCATAATCAAGACCGGCCATGCAGTTGGCTGATATGAAGCCGCCTGTCTCGTTTTCGGCACCGTACGGAAGAACGCGTATGAACGTCTGACCCTCATAATATGCGGCAAACATGTCCCGAAGTGCCTCCGGAGTCATTTTCTTTTTCATCAGATCCTTGTGGACAGGAACATTCACGATCATTCCGCAGTAGTAATCATCGACATAAGGCATGAATATCGGCTCTTTAGTAAGTCCGGTAATGACCTTCATCTCGGGAAGATGCTTATGCATCTGTAAAAGCGCATATTCCCGGGGTGCAAAAAGATCCTTTGTCTTGTCATCGGCCTCATAGAGGGCGATCGCCTTCTTGCCGGCACCCGAATAACCGGACACCGCGGGAACGGTGAACGGATAATCATTCGGAAGGATTCCCTCTGCAACAAGAGGATACGCGATCATCACAAAACCCGACGCATAACAGCCGGGAACCGCAATACGCTTTGAAGTTCTCACTTTCTCGAAATGCTCCTTTGACAGCTCGGGAAGTCCGTAAGCCCAGTCGGGATTGACCCTGTGAGCCGTCGATGCGTCTATTATGACCGTATCCGGATTATCACACAGTGTAACCGCTTCCTTTGCGGCAACATCCGGCAGGCACAGGAAAGTGTAATCGGAAGCATTGATGAGCTTTTTGCGCTCATCGGCATCCTTGCGAAGTTCGGGATCTATCTTTAGTATCTCAATGTCTTCCCTTTTGGCGAACCTCTCATTTATACGAAGGCCGGTAGTGCCCTCACTTCCGTCAATGAATACTTTTGCTTTTCCCATATCATTTCCGTCCTTTTTCCGGTAATCTTGCATATAGTTTTGTGATCTCGCGTATATCCTTAGCCAGTTTTTTCGTGAATGCGCCAGACTTCATCCTCCAGACCCAGTTTCCGCCGAGAGTCGACGGCATGTTGATCCTCGGCAATAACATCAACATCTCCGAGCTCCCTTTTGATCGTACCGAACAGCTCGTATCCCGGACCTTTCATCCATTTGCCGAACTCCGCGGTCTTATCTCCGTACGGAATGGCGTAATATGCGTCGAATCCTCTGAAGTGATCGACTCTTACAACGTCATACAGTTCAAAGCAGTGCTTTATACGCCTAAGCCACCATTTATACCCTGTCTTCTTATGGTATTCCCAGTCATAAAGCGGGTTACCCCAAAGCTGCCCGGTGGGTGAAAACCCGTCAGGAGGACATTCGGCTACCGCAGTCGGATAACCTTTTTCGTCAAAGCAAAAGAGCTTGGGATCGGCCCATGTATCGGCGCTGTCAAAAGCGACATAGATTGGAATATCACCTATTATTTTAATTCCGGACTTATTGGCATATTTCTTAAGCGCCTTCCACTGCGTGATAAACTTGTATTGAAGGAACTTATAGAACTCTGTCTCCTTTGAAAATTTCACCCGATATGTATCGAGTGTTTTTTTATCTCTTTTTCTTATGGGCTCATCCCACTCAATAAAGCTCACGCCCCCGAAAGAATTCTTGACAGCCATGTAAAGTGCGTAATCCTCGAGCCAGAATCCCGCTTTCTCTCATAAATATCTCCTTTCAAGGATGTCCGGGGACGGATCGGTTTCAGACAAAAGGCCGATCCACATCAATGACCGCAAAATGGTTTCCGGGAAGGCTTGATACCTTTGCGCAGATCGTGTTTCTGATCTCCTCCTCGGACAGTTTGCAGTCAAAAGGTGCTACAACGTCAAATATCAGATTCGTATGTGAAGGTCCCTTGACCATCCGAAAATCATGTATAGTGAATCTCTCGTCCACGCTTTTTGCGATCAGCAGGCACAGTCTCCTCATCCTGTCTATCGCGGGATCTCCCACAACGACCGGATCCATATGTATGACGCACTGGCATCCGAGAGTCTCGTTGATCCTGTGCTCAATGTTATCTATCGTGTCGTGAACGTCAACGATGTTACGGTCGGCCGGAACCTCGGCATGAAGAGAGATCATCACTCTTCCGGGGCCGTAATCATGCACCACAAGATCATGGATCCCTATGACATCGTCATATGACGTAACGAATTTTTCGATCGTCTCAACGTATTCCGGAGTCGGTTTGCTCCCGAGAAGCGGATCTATCGTATCCTTTGCCGAAGAAATACCGGCATACAGAACAAATGCCGAAACCGCCAGGCCGCACCATCCGTCTATCGCCACTCCGAAGTAGTACCCTATGAGCGCACATGCAAGGACAACGAGCGTAGCTATCGAATCGGTAAACGAATCGAGCGCAGTGGCACGCATTGCGGCAGATGCGATTTTCTCCCCCGTCTTCGTGTTGTAATAATACATGTACAGTTTGACTATTATCGAGAATATCAGTATTCCCGCAACAAGCGGAGTCAGCTGCGGAAGCTCCGGATGCCGGATCTTCTCGTAAGATGACTTCAACAGTTCGAAACCCATCAGGATTATGATCATTGACACAACAAGACCGGTGACATACTCGATCCTCCCGTGTCCGAACGGATGCTCCGGATCGGGCTTCTGGCCCGCCATACGAAATCCTACCATCGTAACTATTGATGAACCCGCGTCGCTTAAGTTGTTGAACGCATCGGCCGTTATCGCTACCGATCCCGAGATCATGCCGGCGGTAAACTTAACACCGAAAAGGATGATATTTAAAAAAACGCCGAACGCACCGCAAAGCACACCATACGCATGCCTTACGTGCATATCCGTCGTATTGTTACGGTCTTTAATGAATATTCTTGCGAGAAGTTCCATCATTTGAAGCTCCGGTCTGTGTTTCTTCTATCCCTTCACCCTGCAGCTCTTCCGGGGTGAATATGCGCATCCTGCGAAAATCCCTCAGCAGCATTCTCGTACTGTAGATGAAGTTCGAGAACAGCCCCGCCTTATAGAGGTTATAAACTATCATGCCTATCGGTACCGCTACGATCAGTCCGAAAGCACTCCCTACGCGAAATCCCACGTACAGAAGTATCAGTGTCGGGATCGCGGGCATACCTATCGAATCTCCCACGAA
>JAILRJ010000034.1:0-13198 GCA_024698285.1 Lachnospiraceae bacterium
TCTATGGATAACAAAAAGTCGTTAATTACGCCTTTCTTCATACGGTCTTTAAGATATTTGATAAAAAAAGAGTATGACTTAGAAATGTTGTCATTGCAATATTGTTCAGACCAACTAGAAAACATATCGTTGACTACGCGAGCATTCAGGTCTTTAACGTAAAGGTGTCCTATTTTGTTTAGGATCATCAGTCTATAAAAATCCAGGCGTACTCGTTTTGTCGTTTCTTGCCAGCCGGAGCTTTGCTTCTCGAAGAATTCCATAAAGGATGTTTCGACGGTTTTCATTCCTTCTTCTTTATCGTCGGTTTCGGTAGTAAAAGCAAAGCCTTTCCTTGCTAAATTGGCCTTGGCTTTTTGGGCCGCTTCGCTTTTGGTTTTAGCGGTTCCTGTGATATAATGTATCTTGCCACCGACGGTGACTCGGATAATGTTTTTCCAGCTGCCAGATGGCGCTTTTTCAAACTTTCCTTCAAGATTTGCACGACGCTCGGACATAATGGCACTCCCAATGGCACTTTTTCAAATGGTTGCGATTAAAAAATAGCATAAACAAGGCACATTGTCAATGAAGGGGCTACATCTTAGGGAGGTAGAGGCCGCAAGTTCGAATCTTGTCACTCCGATGAAGAAATTACGGGGATTCCGTGAAAGCGGGATCCCCATTTTATTTTACCGGAGGAAATCATGAAAACATATACGAGAAAAATACTTGCGATCGCCATTCCGATCATGCTGTCGAATCTGATATCGCAGCTTCAGATGCTTATAGATCGCATCTTTATAGGAAGGCTGTCGCTTGAGTGTATGAGTGCCGTCGGTAATGCCTCGACACCCATGTGGACGACCATGAGTCTGATCTTTTCGCTCACAACGGGTGCGACGATACTTGTCAGCCAGGCATATGGGGCCAATGAAATTGACAGGGCAAAAGATCTGCTCGCGGCACTTTTTAAATTCAACAATGTTCTTGGGGTTCTGCTGTTCCTCTTCTGGGTATTTTGTCCCCGGTTCGCCTTCGGCCTGATGGGCGTGGACGAGAGCATCATGGGCATGAGCATTGACTACGCACAGTTCTTTGCGCCGATATTCATACTTACGGGTATAGGCGCATCGGTCAGCTGTCTGCTGGAAGTTTCCCAGAAGACCCAGATAATGATCTGGTACGGCGTGTCAAGATCGGTGGCGAACGTCATTCTTGATTACGCGATGATCTTCGGACATTTCGGGTTTCCGGCGATGGGTGTCAAAGGTGCGGCTCTTGCGACAACGATAGCGGAGCTGATTGGGGATTCCATAGTTATTCTTTATGTTCTTTTCACAAAGGACCTGTCGCTTCGTCCGTCATTTGCAAGAATACTCAAATCGAAGTTCGCGCTGTTTACGGAGTCGGTCCGGTACGGTGCTCCGGCGGCGTGCGAGGATTTTGCGTGGAATCTCGGGAATCTTTATCTTATTGCCATGCTTAACCAGGTTTCGATAGAGGCAGCCGGGATACACTCAATAGTGTTCGGAGTTGAGCTTATAGCGGTGGTGCTTGTAGGGTCGATAGGAACGGCTACCCTTACGCTTTCCGGATTTGAGACCGGTAAGAAGAACATAAAAGGAGTGTGGGATGTCATATTGACATCTGCGATTCTGAGCTGGGCCATCTGTGCATTTAATCTGATACTGTTCATGTTATTCCCGACGAAGATACTCGGGATGTTTACGACCGATAAGGAAGTGCTTGCCGCAGCTGGACTGTACCTGTTTATCGTCGGCATAGACCTCTTCCCGAAGAGCGGAAACATAATATTCGGCTCCGGTATCAAAGGATATGGGGAGCCTTCATGGATGCTCAAGACACAGCTTTTCGGAACCGTGTTCGTGATAGCGGTCAGTTCCGTGATCGTTATGAAATTCCACATGGGCATAATGGCAATATTCGTTGTTGTCGTGATCGACGAGACTCTGCGCTTTATATTAAATGCCGGAAAACTGCGCCGTATCAGGGCAAAACACATCTGACGGTCACGCGTCAAAAAAATAATCCCACTATTTTTATAAAACCTATTGACATACTAGGAGAATAGTATTATAGTCTTCTCATCGAGCAAATGAAAGGAGACACCATTAATGTACAGATTCATTACAAACAAGTGGAAAGATTCGATGTGTTGCCGATGTATGGGGTATTGGGGCCTGATGTGATGCATGGACAATACCGGAACAGCCAGAAGCAGATAAACATATTGATTATATAAAGAGGAGATTAATACCATGAGCGATTACAGATTTGAAACATTACAGTTACACGTAGGACAGGAACAGCCGGATCCCGCATCGGACGCACGTGCGGTTCCCATCTATCAGACAACATCATATGTTTTCCGTAACAGTAAACATGCCGCTGATCGTTTCGGCCTTGCGGATGCTGGAAACATCTACGGCAGACTTACAAACTCAACTCAGGACGTTCTTGAGAAGAGACTTGCGGCTCTTGAGGGCGGAAGCGCAGCACTTGCTCTTGCATCCGGTGCCGCTGCGATCACATATACGATCCAGGCTCTTGCGGCAAACGGCGGACACATCGTTGCACAGAAAACCATCTACGGCGGAAGTTACAATCTTCTCGCACATACACTTCCCCAGTACGGGATCAACACGACGTTTGTTGATGCTCATAACCTGAGCGAAGTCGAGGCAGCGATCAAAGACGATACGAGAGCGGTTTATCTCGAGACACTCGGCAATCCCAACAGTGATATCCCCGATATAGATGCGATTGCACAGATAGCTCATAAGCACGGACTTCCCGTCGTTGTTGACAATACATTCGGAACACCGTTCCTTATCCGTCCGATCGAGCACGGCGCCGACATAGTTGTTCATTCGGCCACGAAGTTTATCGGCGGTCACGGTACAACTCTTGGTGGTATAATAGTTGAGTCCGGTAAGTTCGACTGGAAGGCAAGCGGCAAGTATCCCAACATTGCAGCGCCCAACCCCAGTTACCACGGCGTATCGTTCTACGATGTCGTTGGTCCGGCGGCATTTGTTACATTCATCCGCGCGATACTTCTTCGTGACACGGGTGCGACTTTATCACCGTTTAACGCTTTCCTTCTTCTTCAGGGTGTGGAGACACTTTCATTAAGACTTGAGAGACACGTTGAGAACACAAAGAAGGTCGTTGAGTTCTTAAGTAAGCACCCGAAGGTTGAAAAGGTTAATCATCCGTCTCTTGCGGATCATCCCGATCACAGCCTTTACGAGAAGTATTTCCCTAACGGCGGAGGTTCGATCTTCACCTTCAACATTAAAGGTGGACAGGACGAAGCTTGGAAGTTCATAGACAATCTTCAGATATTCTCGCTCCTGGCAAACGTTGCTGATGTTAAGAGCCTTGTGATCCACCCGGCATCCACGACTCATTCACAGCTTTCCGATGAAGAACTTGCGGATCAGGGCATCGGAAGAAACACGATCAGACTGTCGATCGGAACCGAGCATATCGATGACATTATCGCCGATCTTGAAAAGGGATTTTCGGCAATTTAAGTAAGAGATTAAAAGGAGGTACTGAAAATGTCCAATATATATAAAGGGACACTCGGACTTGTGGGTAACACGCCGCTTGTCGAGGTTACAAACATAGAAAAGGAGCTGGGACTTGAGGCAACGGTTCTCGTTAAACTTGAATATTTCAATCCCGCGGGAAGCGTCAAGGACCGTATCGCGAAGGCAATGATAGAGGATGCGGAGGAAAAAGGCATCCTTAAGGAAGGCTCGGTGATCATAGAACCCACGAGCGGAAACACGGGTATAGGACTTGCAGCCATCGCCGCTTCAAAGGGCTACAGGATCATACTGACAATGCCTGAGACAATGAGCGTTGAGAGAAGGAGTATCCTGAAAAGTTACGGTGCCGAGATCGTGCTCACGGAGGGCCCCAAGGGGATGAAAGGAGCCATAGAAAAGGCTGATGAACTTGCGAAGGAGATCCCGAACAGTTTTATCCCGGGACAGTTCGTCAATCCTGCCAATCCGGCGATCCACAAAGCCACCACAGGTCCCGAGATATGGAAGGATACCGACGGAAAGGTTGATATATTCATAGCCGGAGTCGGCACCGGCGGAACGGTCACCGGAACAGGTGAATATTTAAAGAGTCAGAATCCCGCAGTGAAGGTTGTTGCGCTTGAGCCTGAAGATTCACCGGTTCTTTCCGAAGGAAGAGCGGGAGCTCATAAGATCCAGGGTATCGGAGCCGGATTCGTTCCCGATGTCCTCAATACGAAAGTATATGACGAAGTATTTAAGGCTTCCAACAAGGATGCGTTTGAAACTGCAAAGCTTCTTGCCAGAAAAGAAGGCATTTCCGTCGGAATATCTTCCGGAGCTGCGTTGTTCGGAGCTCTTGAGTATGCGAAGAAGCCCGAGAATAAAGGAAAAGTCATCGTGGCGCTTCTTCCCGACAGCGGAGACAGATATTACTCAACGGCTTTGTTTACCGAGTAAAGAATGAAGGAATGAAATGAGAGTATCTACAAGAGTTGAATACGGGGTGCTGGCGCTTGTCGATATCGCGTTGAATTCTGTCGGCGCAGGCAGCGTGTCGGCGATAGAGATATCGGAACGGCAGGGCATATCCAAAAAGTATCTGGAGCAGATACTCCCGCTCCTTAAACAGGCGGGGCTGATCAGAGCCCAAAAAGGCCTGGGAGGAGGATATTCGCTTAGTTGCAATGCGGACAGGGTGAAGATGACGGATGTCATAAACGCCCTTGATAACAGCATTCTCGAACCAATGGAATATGAGGAGGGCGACAGCTCCAAAGAACTGTCGCGGGCTATCAACAAATGCCTTTGGGGACCCATCAACGATCAGATGAGAAACTTCACCGAAGGTATGAGTCTTTCGGAATTCAGTCAAAAATGCGGAAACCAGATGACAAACGGCTGGGATATGTATATTATATAGACTGAGATGAAAGGCAAACTGTGGACAACCGGATACACCGTTTTGAATGTCGCTTACTTTGCGGCATTCTGCACGTTACATGCGTATGCTGCGGTATTCCTTCTGTCCAGAGGCTTTACAAATACACAGGTCGGGATCCTTCTTGCGGTTGCCAACATAACTTCGGCTCTTTTTCAGCCGTTTATCGCAGGCGTCATCGATAAGAAAGGTTGGCTGACCAATCGCAGGTTCATTCTGATATCCTGTCTGATAATACTGGCCGGCTCAATATTGCTGCGTTTTATAAACGGCAATATGCCGGCTGTTTTTGTTATCTTTGCGCTGATCTACATGATCCAGTTCGCCTACCAGCCGGTCATGACGGCTCTGTGTTTTGAGTACCAGAAGATGGGGTGCGACATTTATTACGGGCTTTCCCGGGGACTCGGATCCGCAGGCTTTGCGGTCACTTCCGCTTTCATCGGAAGAGCCGTTGAAGAGCGTGGAGCATCGCTTCTTATGACTGTTACGGCTGTCATCATGGTCGTATCGGCAATAGCGGTTTTCTTTTTCCGTCCTTCGGAGAAAATCACACAAGCCGAGACCGAACTTCCCGATCCTGAAGAAAATCATGACGAAGGCACTTTGCGGCAGGGCGGGATTAAACGCTTCTTTTCGGATTATCCGGCCTATGCCCTGTTTGTTGTTGCCACGGTCTTTTTCTTTTTTGGACACAACATGATCAATGATTTTATGATCCAGATCATCAGGTCTCTCGGAGGCGGAGAGACCGAACTCGGTTATGCCAATTTCTTACAGGCGATCCTTGAACTTCCCGTAATGGCTCTTATAGGTTTTGTACTTCGCAAAGTTTCACCGGCAAAGCTTCTTTGCTTTTCGGGTGTTGCCTTTTTTGTAAAGATACTGATCCTGGTATTTGCGCCTAACATGGCGTGGCTATTTGTCAGTCAGGGCTTTCAGTTGTTTGCGTATGCGGTGTTCATACCGGCATCTGCATATTACGTCAGTCAGACGATGGCCGAGGGCGATCAGGTAAAGGGCCAGGCGTATTTTACGAGTGCGATAACGATCGGCGGCGTTTTCTCTAATCTCATAAGCGGTGTGATACTCGACCATCTCGGCATCAGACCGATGCTTATCACGGGTACCGCCGTGGGCCTTGCCGGAGTGCTTACAGCCTTTGTCGCACTTAGGAAAGACTGACTTTTATTTTCCCCCGTACTGATGATATAATAATATGATGATAAAAAATCGGATAAGAATGAGGAGTCTGATATTATGAGCAGGGAACTTGCAAAAACTTACGATCCTTCCGGAATGGAAGGAAGACTATACGAGAAGTGGGAAAAGAGCGGATATTTCCACGCCGAGGTTGACAGGTCGAAGAAACCTTTCACGATAGTGATGCCTCCCCCGAACATTACGGGTCAGCTTCATATGGGACATGCTCTTGACAATACGATGCAGGATATACTGATCCGTTTCAAAAGGATGCAGGGGTACAATGCGTTATGGCAGCCCGGAACCGATCATGCGAGTATCGCGACCGAAGTCAGGGTAATGTCGGAACTTAAGAAGCAGGGCATCGATAAGCATGATCTGGGCCGCGAGAAGTTCCTCGACAAAGTCTGGGAGTGGAGAGACGAATACGGCGGCAGGATCACGAAGCAGCTTCGCCGAATGGGCAGTTCGTGTGACTGGGAACGCGAACGCTTTACGATGGACGAAGGCTGTAACAAAGCCGTTACAGAAGTGTTCGTCAATCTCTACGACAAGGGACTGATCTATAAGGGTGCCAGGATTATTAACTGGTGTCCCGTTTGTAATACATCGATATCGGATGCTGAGGTTGAGTATGTTGAGCAGCCTTCACATTTATGGCACATCAAGTATCCGATCATGGGAGATGACGGCAAACCATCATCAAGTGATTTTCTCACCTTTGCAACTACCCGTCCCGAGACGATGCTCGGTGATACGGCCGTTGCGGTTCATCCCGACGATGACAGATATAAGCATCTCCACGGTAAGAGCGTATGGCTTCCGATCGTTAACAAGGCGATCCCCGTTGTCGAGGATACGTATGTCGATATGGAATTCGGAACCGGTGTCGTTAAGATCACTCCGGGACACGACCCTAACGACTTCGAAGTCGGAAAGCGCCATGATCTTCCGATCGTAAACGTCATGAACGATGACGGAACGATAAACGAAAACGGCGGAAAGTATGAAGGAATGACCGACCTTGATGCAAGGGCGGCGATCGTTGAAGAACTTAAGGCCGAAGGACTTCTTGTCAAGATCGAGGATTATTCGCATAATGTCGGAACACACGACAGATGCGGTGCGACGATACAGCCACTCGTAAAGCAGCAGTGGTTCGTCAAGATGGACGAACTCATCAAGCCCGCGCGGGAAGGTGTCTCGTCGGGTGACATCAAGCTTGTTCCCGAGAGAATGGACAGGACATATTACAACTGGACCGACAATATCCGTGACTGGTGCATCAGCCGTCAGCTTTGGTGGGGTCACAGGATCCCCGCATACTATTGCGCCGACTGTGGCAAGATGCATGTAGCGCGTGAAGCGATCACGAAATGTCCCGATTGCGGATCGACAAACATAACACAGGACGAGGATACTCTTGATACATGGTTCTCGTCTGCGCTCTGGCCGTTCTCGACACTCGGATGGCCCGAGAAGACGGAGGAGCTCGATTATTTCTATCCTACCGACGTGCTTGTCACGGGTTACGATATCATATTCTTCTGGGTCATCAGGATGATCTTTTCGGGATATGAGCATATGGGTAAGAAGCCTTTCTCGACCGTTCTGTTCCACGGACTTGTAAGGGACGGACTCGGAAGGAAGATGAGCAAGTCTCTCGGAAACGGTATCGATCCGCTTGAGGTTATAGAAAAGTACGGTGCGGACGCACTTCGATTCACGCTCGTTACCGGTAACGCTCCGGGTAACGACATGCGCTTTACCGACGAGAGAGTTGAAGCTTCGAGAAACTTTGCAAACAAAGTATGGAATGCTTCAAGATTCATAATGATGAACATGGAAGGCAAAGAGATCACGAAGCCTTCCGATGAAGATCTGTGGCCGGTTGACCGCTGGGTATACTCAAAGCTCAATAAGGTTGTCAGGGAAGTGACCGACAACATGGAGAAGTATGAACTCGGTATCGCGGTTCAGAAGGTATATGATTTTATCTACGATGTTCTGTGTGACTGGTATATAGAGATGGTAAAGCCGCGCCTCTATAACACCGATGATGCGAAGAGTGCGAATGCGGCATTGTACACGATCAAGACCGTGCTCATTGATTCGCTCAAACTTCTTCATCCGTATATGCCTTTTATCACCGAAGAGATATACTGCACGCTCACGGAAGGCGATGCCGACCGCTGCGAATCGATCATGATCTCTTCGTGGCCCGTTTACAAAAAGGAATGGGAGTACGAGGAGGATGAAGCCGAGATCGAACTCATCAAGGAAGCGGTACGCGGTATCAGGAACATCAGGAGCGAGATGAACGTTGCACCCGCGAAGAAAGCGAAGGTGTTCGTTGTAACAGGCGATGAAAAAGTGGCTGCGGCGTTTGAAAAAGGACGTGTGTTCTTCACGAGCCTTGCAAGCGCATCGAGCCTCGACATCCAGAAGGACAAGACCGGAATATCGGACGATGCGGTTTCGGTCATGATAGCAAATGCCGTTATCTATATTCCGTTTGAGGAACTTGTTGACATCAAGGATGAGATCGAGCGTCTGACAAAAGAGAAGAATAAACTTGCCGGAGAGATCAAGAGATGTGAGGGAATGCTCTCGAACGAGAAGTTCATCAGCAAGGCTCCGGAAGCAAAGATAAACGAAGAGAAAGAAAAGCTCGAGAAGTACACGCTGCTTTACAAGCAGGTTGAGGAAAGACTTGCCGCACTCGGCTGATCCGGCCGGGTATGTAAAACGGGAGTATAACTGATGGCTGTTGATACAACCAAATGGAAGTGCAACATATCGAATGACTGCATGAGTGCAACGGTCCTTATGACCGAGCCGAAGGCGGACGAGCATATCACAACGGAAGATGTTGTGCTGTTCCTGCGCGCCAATGGAGTCGTTTCGGGTCTCGTTTATTCCGAGATCGAGAAAGCCATCAAAGAGAAGACATATTACAAAGACATCGTTATGGCCAAGGGCAGGAGCATGGTTGAAACGGTTCCGGGGTCATACGAGTTTTTGTTCTCGACGGGGGAGATCAAGCATCCGACGATCAGATCGGACGGCTCCGTAGATTATCAGAGTATGAGCGTCATCCATTCTGTCAGTCCGGGCGATCTTCTCGCCGTATATCATCCGGCTGTCCCGGGAAGCAGCGGGCTCGATGTCAAGAATCGTGAGATAAGATGCAAACCCGCCAAGGAACTTCCTGCACTGAAAGGTTCCGGGTTCGACGTTTCGTTTGACGGTAACACGTATACCGCCAATATGGAAGGCAGGGTTGAATACGATAATTTCAAACTTCATATAAGAGACCTGTATGAACTGCGCAAAGACCTCGATCTTGTTACCGGCAGGATTGATTTTCGCGGTGACGTGGTCGTCCACGGAAACGTGAGGACGGGTACGTTTATAAGGGCGACGAAATCGGTTACGGTCGACGGTTCGGTCGAGGCTGCAACGATAATCGCGGAAGGCGATATCGTCCTTAAAAAAGGCATGCAGGGCGGAGGAAAAGCCAAGCTCATTTCGGGCGCAAACATATATGCGAACTTTATCGAATTCACCGATGTCAAAGCAAAGGGAAGCGTCGAGGCAAACATAATCCTTAACTCCACGATCTCCGCGGGCAAATCCGTCGTTGTCAAAGGACAGCGCGGTGCGATAATCGGCGGGATCAATTACAGTGTCGGTGCTGTATCGACGGCACAGGCGGGTAACCGTGCCGAGATCAGGACCGTGATCGCATCGGGAATAAGCGATGATTACGACAGACGTCATCACCTGTTAAGCGGTAAGGCCGAGAGTGCAAGAGACAGTATCAAGAAGGCGAAGTTTGAGATAGAACAGATCAGGGATGTGCGCCTGACGAACGATCCGAAGGAAGTCAAGGATGCGAAGATCAGTCAGCTTACAAGAAGACTGAAGCGCGATGAGAGACTACTGGAACACGTTGAGAAGGAACTTAAGGAGATAGAGGAGACGATGAGTCTTGGAGGCGAGGCTGCTGTCCTCATCGAGGATACGGTCTATCCCGGTGTGACCGTCCGGATAGACAATACCGAGCTTGCGCTCAAAAATCCCATGACACACGTTAAATTCTTCAGGCCCGAAGGGTCCGGTGAGATAGAGGTTAGAACGTTATGATCAATTTTGAGGAAGAACTGAAAAAGTTTCATGAGAGCATGGAGATCGAAGAAGTCGAAAGTGCGGTAAGGGAACATGAGCTTACCGACATGACTGATATCATGATCGAAATGATGCGTAGAGAAAAAGAGAACGAGAGATTATGAAATGCTATAACTGCGGCAACCGTCTTGGCCGCGAAGACTTCTGCGCATCATGCGGTGCGGATGTAAGGGTATACAGACGCATCTGCCACATGTCGAACATGTATTACAACGAGGGTCTTGCAAAGGCCAACGTCCGTGATATCTCCGGAGCGATAATCGCACTTAACAGAAGTCTCAAATACAACAAGAGAAATATAGATGCGAGAAATCTGCTGGGACTGTGTTACTTCGAAAGAGGTGAGGTGGTTCCGGCTCTTTCTGAGTGGATAATAAGCAAGAACTACGAGAGCAAGAAGAACATTGCGGACGAATATATCAATTATCTGCAGAGTAATCCTTCGCGTCTCGATACGATCAACCAGACCATCAAAAAGTATAACCAGGCACTCAATTACTGTTACCAGAACAGTCAGGATCTGGCCATGGTCCAGCTTAAAAAAGTTCTCTCCATCAATGAGAATCTTATAAGCGGTTATCAACTCCTTGCGCTTTTGTACATCGAAGTTAAGGATTACGAAAAAGCAAGAAGGACACTTCTTCGCGCGATCAGGATCGACAGGAACGATATCACCACGCAAAGATATTTAAAGGAGATCAACAACCTGATCACGGAACAGGTTGCCGCTTCAGACGGAAAGGGCGCTTCTCCCGCACTTTTGCCGCAGGATATCATAACTTATCAGAACGGAAACGATACGATCATTCAACCGGTCAATCCGAAAGAAAAACGCGGATTTTCAAGTATCATCAATATCGTCATCGGTCTTGTCATCGGTATCGCAATAAGCTGGTATCTGATACTCCCGCAGAAGATCACGATGGCAACGCAGGAGAACGATCAGAAGTTCATGGCGGTAAGCGAAGAACTCGCTGCCGAAAAGGCATCGCATCAGGAGTCGGTCAAGAAGGCCGAAACGCTTGAAGCAAGCAATAAGGAACTTACGAGGCAGATAGAAGAACTTACGGGAACAAGGGGTGCCGCGACCGAAAACGACAGACTTCTTCACGCGGCGCAGATGTATCTCGAAGATCCTGCCAATTCGGATTCCGTAATGGAGGAACTTGATAACATCGGACCCGATTATCTGTCGGAAGCGTCGGAGACGTTCAGGGCACTTTATTCCAAGATGAAGGAAGTGGCAGCCGACGATGCACTCAAGGATTACATTGAATCGGCCAAAGAAGCACTTAAGACAAAAGATTATAAGAATGCGATCGAGTATTATACGAAAGCATGTCAGCTAGCTCCCGACAATTCGGATTATCTCATGGACCTTGCATATGCATACAGGGAGTCGGGAGATACCGATAATGCCAACGAGATATACAGACGTGTGATAAATGATTTTGCGGGAACGCAAAATGCTTCGGATGCGGCCGGATATCTGTCGGGACAGTAACGAACCGGAGAATCTGATGAAAAATAACTGTGTTATTAAACCGATAGCGGCTATTCTGATCATGGCACTTTTCGTGTCATTCTGTTTTGATCTTTCCGTTGACACAATCAAGATTTCATCGTATGCGTTCCTGATAATATGTACCGCTCTGGCGCTTATCGTATTTCGCAAGAATCTTCCGGGCACCGGTGTGTTCTATGTGATCGTGACCGGTGTTCTTATCAGACTGACATATGTGATGTATACGCCTGTATGGTGCAGGCAGCATGATGTTATAGACTTCGGTGCGGGTGAAGGTCATGCCGCATACATGGAGTACATCCTGTCCAATAAAATGCTTCCGGATTTTGATCCGAGGAGTGTGTGGGCGTTCTTTCAGCCGCCGCTTCATCATATCGCAAGCGCGGTATGGATGTGGATCAACATCAGACTCGGATTGAGCGAAGCACACATGCACAAGAACGTTCAGGTGCTGCCGCTTATATACATGTGTGTTCTCATGGTATTTGTGTATGCGATTTGCCGGGAGCTTAACATGAAAAGATCGGGGACGTTTGTTGCGATGCTTCTTGTGGCTTCCCACCCGATCTATATCCTGATGTCGGGAAGCATAAACAACGATGCACTGTCCGTTATGCTCACTGTCGTTGCATTGTATGTTGCGATCCTGTGGTACATGTATCCGACGACCGGAAAGATAATCGCACTCGCGATCGTCATCGGACTTGCGATGTCGGCCAAGTTGTCCGCGGGTCTTCTCGCCTTTCCGGTAGGCGCGATGATGATATATAAGATCGTTTCCGATACCGGACGATTTAAGGATAAAGCAAAGATCATATCTTATATACTTGAACTCATACCGTTTGCACTTATCGTCGTTCCGCTCGGACTGTGGTGGCCGGTAAGAAACAAGATACTGTTCGATATGCCGATGGGATACATTCCCGAGGTCGGAGAGAGCGTCGGAGGAGTCGGTATCGTGTCGAGGCTGTTTGACGTAAGGACTGCATCGCCGTTCCTTTACATGAAGTCAAACGGCTATGCATATGACGAATACAATCTGATACTTGCAACGATCAAATCATCGCTGTTCGGAGAGGGCGATTTCGCGAACATTTCGCCGCTTGTCACGGCGCTTGGCTGGATGCTTTTTGCAACAGCGGTTATTGTGATAATACTTCAGCTTACAGCAACAGTAAGAACATGTGCTTCTTCCGAGGCAGGACCGGATACGGGCATCAAGATACTGCTCGGAGTCGGGGTTGCCGCGTTTGTAATCGGCTATATCGCATTCGCATTCTCGGGAGGAAATCTTTC
>JAILRJ010000088.1:0-5704 GCA_024698285.1 Lachnospiraceae bacterium
TTGGATTAAAGGCACGAATAGAACATATACTGCTGCATGATCCCTGCAACATTACCGTAACGCGGGAAGGGATTAATGCCTCCGTATCGCTCGTTTATGACACGGGCGATCCATGTGTCGACCGGCGCCCGGCCGGTCCTGTGATATGCAAAAAGAGCCACGCAGTTGGCAACCTTGTCACCTACGCCGGCAAATGATTTTAACTCATCAAACAGCTCTTCATCGGGGAGCTGATCCAGTTCCTCAAGATCCGTTTCATGAAGAGCGACTCTCTCGACGGCTTTGCGGATATACGGAACGCGGTAACCGAGTCCGCACGATGCCAGTTCCCCTTCGGTAGCGGCAAGCATATCTTCCGGTTTCGGAAAGAAACCGTTTCGTCCGTATAACGCCACAAGTCTTTCTACGCTTGTCCTTATCGCGGGAATGCTTTTTCGCTGCGATATGATAAAACTGATCAGCATCTCAAATTTGTCCTGCCGAAGTATCCTTATTCCGGCACCGCCTATTGCGGCTTCCCGCAGATATGAATCATCTTCGGGAATACTGTTTCTTATCTTCCTGTAATTCGTATCAAGGTCGAAATACTTATGCCATATACCGTCCCACTCTTCCTTTGTACATGATACGGAAAGTCTGGTGACGGAATCCGGCTCTTTCCTGCCCGTCCGCGACTCAATAAGTGTTTCATCCGTGATATCTACAGCATGATCACCGGTAACGAACCTGTATACACCTTCTTCGAGTTTCCGGGGTCTGAAACACTGCCCTGAGGCAATTATCCTGTCAAGGTCCAGATCGTCATCTATCGTGATGTTGTTTAATACAGGAGTACCTTTTGTCATCAGAGTTTCTGCTCCATATCGTCAAGGGACGCGTAGCCGTACAATAAAGCGGAATTTGTGATCGTCTCTTTTGCTATGTTGCGGCCTTCCTTTGCCATACGCGCGACAAACCTTCCGTACAGGCCGAGTGTCATGTCTGAATATGTCGATATCTCACCGCGAAGGTATGTCTCATATGATGTATTAAACGGTGTATCCTCCGATGTGTGTATGGATCTGGCTTCGCCGGCCGCCTTCGGATAATCTTTGGCAAATTCTTCCATCATGCCTACCTGAATTCCGACTATGGCTTCGATGATCTTTTTCTTCTCATCATCGATCGGCGGCATGTTGTCCTTGATCTTTGCATATTCTTCGGGAGCCGTGGTCTCTTCCATACGTCCGTATTTCTCGGTGATAAGATTCCAACCTCTCGCATTCGCTTCTTCGAAATCATTTATGAAACTTGCAAGCATTTCCCTGTCCCATAACATATACTGGCTCTTTCTCATAATGGAAAAGGTCTGCCAGTCGTCCTGACAGCTTGCACGTCCACCCTGGTTCTCAACCCTGTCGAAAGCTTTCCATTCAAGGGCTATGATCTTCTCGATCAGTTTTTCCTTTGCCTCGCGATCATATGTGTCTGTCCGATCTGATATATTATTCGACACGGATGATCCGTACAGTATCTCTCCCGTATGATGATCAAGATAATTATCACCTTTTTCGGCCAGTCCGATCTTACTGAGTCTGCCGAGTATTTCCGTGCATATGTCTTCGATGATCTCCACGGATCCGTCTCCGCCTGCTCCGGTCATGACAAGTTTATCGATCTTAGCAGGTATATCCCCCGTATCCTCAAGTTTGGCAATACCCTTGTACATCCATTTGATATACGGACTGTATTGTCTGTTAAGAAGATAGAGCATCTGCATTGTGTTCTTTATGAATTCCGACATATAAACCGATGCGGTGACCAGATCGCCTCTTTGAAGCATCCTCGGGTAGTTATACTGGCCTGTCTGAGACATGAGTGCCGCTGCCTGGGCAATTCTGCATCTCCAAACCGGATCAGGGTAATACTCTTTGAGTTTATTTCTGATATAGGAAAAACCTCCGAGTTCATCGACAAACACTTCACCGTTTACGGCATGTGCAAGTCCTGTCTCATCAACCGCAAGCCACTCCTCATTTGTTTTCGGTGCTCTTTTTATCCCGAGGTATTTTCTGTAGAACTTTCCTACCGTATATACCCCCGTTCTCTTACCTGCTTTTTCCGTTTCAAGGCGGCTTATCCCCATGAACTCTTTCGGAAGTCTGTCATATTCCTTCTGCAATTTCTTCCCGATCTTCTTATAGTCTTCCTTTGCAAGCCACATACAGAATCCCGGACCGAAGTCATGATCCCGACTGATCTTGTCGTCAAATCCGAAACACTCACTTCCCTCACCTGCAAGTCCGACCGCGATTCTGTTCTCATACTCGGAAAACTTTTCGTGTATCATAGGTTTGCCGTATTTCTCGTAATATGCTCTTGAGATCTCAATCCCGCTCATATCCGAAGGATTCCGGGATTCATTCATTTTGGCAAGAGCAGCTTCCATATTCTGTTTTGTTATCTCATATGCACGGCTTCTTCCAACGCACTTTTCGATCTCATCAAGCGCCTTTTCATAATATTCTGCGCTTACATCGTATTCTTTTTTGATGTATTTGATCTCGCCCATTGCCGAAAGAGCCGCGCTGTAATGATAGTCCGGCTCCTCATCGAGTTCGAACAGTTCAAAAGCTTCTGCAAGATGAGCCTCTGCTTCGTCAAGACGATCCAGTTTGATAAGGGTGGTTGCAAGATTGGCATATGTCGTTGCTTGTTCAATGCGGCATTCGGGATACCTAAGCGATATTCCGAGCGCTCTTTCAAGACAGTCCGCAGCACTTTCATAGTCCCCCATCTCCTGAAACAGAAGGGCCATGTTGTTCAGAAGTGAGGCATAAAGCATCGAATCGGGGGCAACGTGAGCGTCATAGTATGATTTTACCTCCTGGTACAATGCATTTGATTCCTTCAAAAGACCCGCCGCGCGGTATGCGTTTGCAACATTCAGAAGACTCGTCGCATGAGCCTGCGAACCTTTAAGATCGCTTCCTTCGAGAATGGCAAGAAGCTTTTCGGCAAACAACTTCATCTTGTCGAATTCGCTTGTTTCACGATAATGTCCGATAAGCTCGTTAAGCAGCTGGATCATTGCATTTTCATCGCCCGTCTGAGCTGCCTCGGAAACTTTATCAAGAATGTATTCCTCCGCTTTTGCACTTTCATTCGCCGTATATAATCTGTCGATCTCGGCAAAAACCTCGTCCATGTTCATATCAGTCCTCCGGATATCCTGCGCTTATAAATCAACACACTAATCATATCAAAAAACCCACCCGAAAAACAACGGGTGGGTTTCGTAACTTCTATGCTGTTCTGACAGGATCAAAGATACTTCTTGAGAGCATCAACCTTGTCAAGTGCCTCCCAGGGAAGGTTAAGGTCGTTACGTCCGAAATGACCGTATGCTGCGGTCTGTTTATAGATAGGACGACGAAGATCAAGCATCTTGATGATACCTGCGGGACGAAGATCAAAGTTCTCTCTTACAACCGATACAAGCTTGTCATCGGAGATCTTTCCTGTTCCGAATGTATCAACCATGATCGATGTAGGCTGTGCAACACCGATCGCATATGAGAGCTGGATCTCACACTTGTCGGCAAGACCTGCCGCAACAATGTTCTTTGCAACGTATCTTGCAGCATATGCCGCAGAACGGTCAACCTTTGTGCAGTCCTTTCCGGAGAATGCACCGCCGCCGTGTCTTGCATATCCGCCGTAGGTGTCAACGATGATCTTACGTCCCGTAAGACCCGCATCTCCGTGAGGTCCGCCGATAACGAAACGTCCTGTCGGATTGATGAAGAACTTTGTATTGTCATCGATCAGTTCCTTCGGAAGAACGGGATCGAACACATACTTCTTAATGTCTTCGTGGATCTGCTCCTGAGTCACGTCATCATCATGCTGCGTTGAAAGAACAACAGCCTCAAGACGGATCGGCTTGCCGTTCTCATCATATTCAACCGATACCTGGCTCTTTCCGTCGGGACGAAGATACTTAAGAGTTCCGTCCTTACGAACCTTTGTAAGCTGAAGTGCAAGCTTGTGGGCAAGAGAGATCGGATAAGGCATATACTCATCAGTCTCGTTTGTGGCATATCCGAACATCATTCCCTGATCGCCGGCACCTGTATCAAGATCATCCTTAAGATCACCCTTCTTTGCCTCAAGTGCCTTGTCGACACCCATTGCTATGTCGGCTGACTGCTCATCGATGGCAACAAATACCGCACATGTGTTTCCGTCAAAACCGTATTCGCTCTTTGTGTAACCGATCTCCTTTACGGTGTCACGGACAACTTTCTGCATATCGACATATGCGTTTGTCGTGATCTCACCCGTGATCAGAACGAAACCGGTACAGCATGCTGTTTCGCAGGCAACACGGCTCATGGGATCCTGTGCCATGCATGCATCAAGTATCGCATCCGAAATGGCATCGCAGACTTTGTCGGGATGTCCTTCTGTTACGGACTCGGAAGTAAATAAGTGTTTCTCCATTTTGTCACTCCTTTCTGTGCTCAATATATGAGCCATAAAAAAGTCCGCTCATCATAGGAATAAGCGGACTCAAAATACAATTCAAATCCTCTTATTGTTCGATCGCTCGCTCAGGTTGGCACCTTCCTTTCGGGGTTGCCGTGGCTTCACAGATCCTATGTATCTCCACCACTCTGAATAAGAGAACAACTATTTAATTCCTATATAGGATATACTGTGTTTCGTATTTAGTCAATATACAAATTACACAATTATTGTTAGCCGAAGGTATCAGCCTTTAGGATTCGACAATTTAAACGCCGTACCTATAAAAAGAGCCACATCCCTTCCCGTATCATCCGAAACAGACACATTTATAATGCTTGTTGTCCGCCCGTCCTTAATGCATTTTGCTTTGGCGATAAGGCGCTCTCCTTTCGGTGCGCTCAGGTAATTGATACTTATCTGCTGTGCCACGGACAGACAGTGGATCTGATTGGCGCAAACCGCAAAAGCAAGATCGGCAAGCGTGAAGATCGCGCCTCCCATAACACCGCCGTAAGCATTCCTGTGATCATCCGTAATCGTGACGCTGCATGTGCTGCAGTCTTCACCAAGCTCATCTATCACCATACCCGCATTCGTGGCAAATTTATCCTTTTTGAAATGTTCCCGTGCCTCATCAATCGTTGCGAATGTTCCCATAGTTTCCTCCCGCTATATACATCACTTTAACGTAATCTTCGGATTTGTCTCTCATAAGTTCAAATCCTTTGTGAATATTCTCAAGGTCATACCTTTGTGTTATCAGCTCTTCCGGATGCACCGCTCCCTTTTCAAGACGGCCAAGAACGTAGTTCCAGTCATCTTCTTTCCCCTCTCCGAGGAAAGAGGAATTCCATGTTCCGGTTATCATAAGCTGATTGCGAAGTATCTTCCAGTATACGTTCTTTTCAAACGTCATATCCGAGTGCGGGTTTCCGACAAAGCATACCTTTCCGGCCGGCGCACAACAGTCAACCGCAAGGCTTGCCACTTCGTTGCTTCCGACACACTCAAAGAACACATCCGCGCCGTTTCCATCCGTATTCCTTCGGAGAAAATCACGTGCGTCCTCTTTGCCTGTATCGCAGTATCTGTCGGCACTGACTCCGAGTTTTAACATGGTCCTGCGCTGAAACTCCTTATTTCCCATCACGATGAGATTCCTGTATCCCGCATCAATCAGGAACATGACAAG
>JAILRJ010000002.1:0-4498 GCA_024698285.1 Lachnospiraceae bacterium
GTGGGAGGCCCGAACGGCGACAATGCGGCTGTTTTCAACATATATAACAAACAGGCCGTAGAGTGTCTGGCTGCTTATCAGGCTATGAACCAGTTCTTTTCCATAGATACCAAGGTTGATGATTACAACAGGATCCTTCAGGATTTCATAGACGGCAAGATGGTATTCACGGTCGCAACGACCGATGCCATTGCCCGTATACATGAAGCCCAGAGGAACGGAGAGTTTAACTTCGAGTACGGTGTCAGCACTCTTCCGGACATATCGGGTCTGTTAAAGGCAAGAGGCCTGTCGGTTACGGATGCTGTCGCCATAAACGGCTACTCCGAAAAGCAGGCCGATGCAAACAAGTTTGCCACATATCTCGTCAATTACAAGGCTTCGGATCTTTACATGAAATCCGGTAAAGTCTCCTGTTGCAAGAGCGTTGAGTATGAGGATGCCGAGATCGCAAACGTCATGAACGAGTATGAAAGGTCGATGCCTCTTCCGAAGATGGTCGAAGCAAGCAATTACTGGGTACAGCTCGAGATCGCATTCACGAAAGTATGGAAAGGCGGCGATCCCGACGAGGTGTTAAAAGAACTTTCAGACACGATCGGTGCGCAGATAGAGGAGATTAAAGCCAATCTTCCGACTCAGGAGTCGATCAACGCGGGCGCAGGAAAGTTCGTGCAGTAGATGATATCCCTTTTTAGTGTTCACAAAAAAAACAAATTTTCATCACATATTCATAATTTTTTTGAAAGAGAATAGGACTCAGAATTTGTGGTCTACAAACAATTATGATAACTGATGATGAAAGTGAGGTATATATTTATGGGATTTTGGAAAAAAACAGGAATAGGAGCATGTATAGGTTTGGCGTTCGGTGTTATGGCCGCTTGCGGATTCTTCGGGATCAAAGCAGTTGCACAGAAGATCTTTCCCGATAAGAACGTCAAGGTTGAGGCCGAAGTTGAGAGCGCTGAAAAAGGCGGCGATCCGGTAAAGGCTGTCGAAAACGAAAAGAACAGTAAGGAAGTAAAGAACACGACACTTACAAAGGCGGTTGACGGAAAGGAAACCGGACGCGGAAGCGAATCCGGTATGAGCGTTACCGAACTTGCCAAGAACAATCTTCCCTGTGTCGTATCGATCACGAACAGCTCGGTTCAGATGATCAGGGATATGTGGGGGAACGGTATAAGGGAATTCGAGAACGTTTCAAGAGGAAGCGGGATCATAGTCGGACAGAGTGATGATGAGCTGCTGATAGTGACAAATGCCCACGTTGTGAACGGTGCCGAAACGATCACGGTAGGTTTTGTGGATTCCGAGATATATGACGCGGCTGTTAAAGGAGCCGATTCCGATATAGATCTGGCTGTCATCGGAGTCAAGAAGTCGGATCTTAAATCAGAGACTCTCGATGAGATAAAAGTAGCGGTCATCGGAGATTCGGATGCGCTCCAGGTGGGTGAGCAGGTCGTTGCTATAGGAAATGCCGTAGGTTACGGACAGTCCGTAACAACAGGTATAGTTTCCGCACTTGAAAGGGATGTTCCCGATGACGATTCCGAGGTTGCGTATATACAGACAGATGCAGCCATTAACCCCGGCAATTCGGGTGGTGCCCTTCTTAACATGAACGGCGAGGTTGTAGGTATCAACTCCGCAAAGCTCGTTAACACATACATCGAAGGTATCGGATATGCCATTCCGATCAATACGGCAAACTCAACGATCGAAACCCTGATGAACAGAAAATCACGTGACAAGGTTGATGAAGACAAGGCCGGATACCTTGGGATCACAGGTGTTTCAGTTGATACTCAGACATCGAAGATGTACGGGATACCCGAGGGGATCTACCTTCAGGAAGTGATCGAAGACGGTCCTGCGGATAAGGCCGGACTCCTTAAGGGCGATATCGTTAAGAAGTTTGACGGAGTATCGGTTTCGTCCATAGCCGAACTTCGTGAGAAGATGGATTACTATGAAGCCGGAGAGAAAGTCGATGTAGTGTTCTGCAGACAGGAAGACGGCGAATATGTCGATAAGACTGTATCCGTTACACTTACAACGAAGTCCGATGTCGGATTCGAAGACGATGAGAAAGATCAAAAGAACGATGATAAGGACAGTAAGGACAAGGATAAAAAGGATAACGATCCGGATGCCGAAGAGAATGATAAGGGTAAGGACAAGGACAGCAAGGAAGGTCCTTCCGAAAAGGATTATTTCGAATCCCTGCCCGATGAGCTGAAGGAGTTCTTCTTCGGATTCGGAAGATAAAAACCTTTTAAAGTAAGTATCAGGCAGTATCGGGGAACTCGGAAAGAGTGAACCTGTGAACATAAGTAAAATCAAATATCACATCGCCGTGGCGGCCGTCATGACCGCTGCGGCGTTTTGTGGCTGCAACTCCGAAGAGGAAGAGATGATAAGACTCGACGGCTTTGAAGCGGTTGAGAGCAGCCCGAACGATCGTATCGAAAACACTTCAAAAGAGAACAGATCGGATAACACTTCGGATGAAAGATCCCATGAGTCGATCAAGGTATATGTATGCGGTGCGGTGAAATCACCGGATGTTTATACCCTTCCAAACGATGTACGCGTGGTCGATGCCGTGGATGCGGCAGGAGGCTTTGCGACTGATGCCGGATATGAATATCTAAATCTGGCGGCCCCGCTTTCCGACGGTCAGAAAATCTATATCCCGACAAAAGAGGAAATAGACGAGGCGCTGGCTGAGGGGGAGGAGCTTTACGGCACTATGGTTAACATAACATCAAATGCTCCGGGCATAACAACGGGTAATAATTCCCCGGAAGATGGCAACGGAAAGGTTAACATAAATTTGGCAGACAGGCAGCTTCTGATGACACTTCCGGGCATAGGCCAGTCAAAAGCGGATAAGATCATAGCATACCGGGAGGAAAACGGTGATTTTTCCTCCATAGAGGATCTGATGCTCGTTGGAGGGATCAAGGAAGGTCTGTTCAACAAAGTCAAAGACAGTATCTGTGTTAAGTAGTCTGTGGGGGAGGTTTTCTATGCCGGTTCGAAGACCGGTATGTCTTGCCTGTCTCATCTTCCTGTTTGTCGTTTATATCGTAACCGGAGGAGGGGCACCTGCGCCTTCGTGGGATACGATGAGTGCGGCCCAAAAGACGGTAACGGTCTGCGGACGTGTAGCCGACAGACAGGAGAAGAACGGATCATGTCAGTTATATCTGAAAGACGTATCTTTTATATCGGGATCCGGTTCGGACAGGGATCAGACATACTTTCCGGAAAGATCAAACGGAATAGTGGTAAAGCTTGCGGATGCCTCGCACTCTGCCGGGAATGCGAAGATAGGCGCCATTGTCGAGGCAAGGGGTGTTTTTGCACCGTTTGAAGGATCCAGATGCGAGGGGATGTTCGATGCGGCCTCGTATTACATGATAAGGGGATACGAGGGACAGCTTCGCAGGGCGAGGCTGTCCGCTGTATCGGTGCGATACGATCGTATATCGGAAGGTCTTCGCTTGGTAAGAGACAGGGCGTTTCATATCCTTCGGGAGAACATGAGCGAAGAGGATGCGGGACTTGTTGCCGCCATGACGCTGGGGGATAAGAGCGGGATTGATACCGAGATAAAGGAACTGTATCAAAATGCGGGGATCAGTCATGTTCTTGCGCTGTCGGGGCTTCACATAGCTTCGGTCGGACTTGCGATATTCGCATTTGTAAAAAAGACCGGGCTCCCCGAAAAGGTCGCGTCAGTTGTCTCGCTCTCCCTCATACTCACATACGCCGTAATGACGGGGATGTCCATTTCCACCCAAAGAGCCCTGATCATGTTCGGCCTGTTTGTGATGTCCCGTATCCTCGGTAGAACTTACGACCTGTTGTCGGCCGCCTCGGTTTCGGCTCTCGTTATCCTTGCGTTTGATCCGTGCTTCGTTTACGACACGGGATTTCTTCTCTCGTTCGGGGCAGTCCTCGGTATCGCATGTATATTCCCGGTCTTTGAAAGGATGGCCGCTTTTCTCCCGGCAGGCTTTACGAAAGGACGGATCGTTAAAAAGATCGGTCAGGGGGTCGGGGTCAGCCTTTCAATAACGGCCGCTACCCTTCCGGTTCTCGGAAGAAGCTTCATGAGGATATCGGTCTGCTCGGTCGTGATCAACCTTGTCGTTATCCCCCTCATGGGACTGGTACTTCTGACGGGATTTGCCGGGATCGCTGTCGGGTTTTGCGGCCTTGATCCGGGGCCGATATTTACAATAACACATTATATTTTATGGGCTTTCGGCACTCTCGGGAAGTTTTTTGAAAAAATCCGCGGAAACATACTGACAATCGGCAGACCGGAGAGATGGCAAATAATAACATATGGGATCATAGTGATAACCGCCGTGATAACGTCAAATATCGCACCTGATATAATTAATTTAATAACGCGCCCGAATAAAAGCGTTGACCCAACTGGTCTGAGATATACGAACAATACCGCAAGTTATGG
>JAILRJ010000017.1:0-4418 GCA_024698285.1 Lachnospiraceae bacterium
CATCACAGGATATCTTGCCGGCGAGTGGACGCTTTTTGACCGCGATACGGGAAAGGATCACGGAACGCTTTCGATCCAAAAGGACGGATCGTTTGAGTTCACAAGACTTTCCGATAAGGCGAAGTGTTCCGGTACGCTGTCGTTTAATTACAACCGTTCGGAAAAAGGGGAGGAGCCTGATGGTTTTTGTATGGATCTTGACGACTGCAGGGAGCTTTTGCCGGACGGATACGAGCTGTACGGCGATGAAGGTACGGGCGGAATATTCCATATCGGCACGTTCGGAAATGAGGACTACCTGTATCTGAAAGAGATCGGTAACGGCGATTCCGTCGTATCCATGTATGTTTTCAATACGAAGGAGAATCCTGATCCGATCGGCGAATGGTCGTATGACTGGCTTTTCTACCGCGACAATGACCAGGAAAATCCCGCGGATGTCAAAGAAGGCGAGACCTTCTATGCATGGGCGTGGGAGACTGATGATGATGGCGTGTGGCTGCAGCCGATGAAGGACCATGAGTATGAAACGGAAGAGGATTATACGGGTTGGAGGTACATGGGCGGCTACTTCACCGAGACGGATAATATCGGGGCGGCTCATTACGGCATAACAAAAGACACAGACCTTAACGAACTTGTAAATACGCGCGACTGGGACAGCGGTTATCCTCTCATGATGTGCGAGGTTACGGTTAATAAAGACGGTGATGTCACTAAGCTTCGAGATATTGATATCGTGATGTACGATTCATATGACATGGGCGACATTGAACCGGAGTTTTCCTACAAGGGCACGATCTTTACGATCGACGGATATGATATCGACATCAGGGAAACCGTGCCTGCCGCGAATGCGATCACGGACGCAAGGCGTGTCGGTGACTGGATAATAGTCGACGGCCACATCAATCCCAATACCGGAACCTATCTGTTCTATAACATTTACGACGGAATGATCGATAACTTCGAGTATGAGGTGGACGGGGCGAATCTCATATGGCAGGGCGATGATCTGTCGACTGCCGTATATCAGAATTATAACGATATTTATGATATCTGGGGCCATCCGATAGGCCACGTTCAGGACGGGGAACTGTACGGACTGTCGTTTAAGGATAAGAACACGATAGTTGCCAAGTGCTGGATCGTTGATGATATCGGACGCGAAAAAGAGTTTACCGAGGAATTCGAGTATGAGCCGTGCGATGCGGCAGTGTGGGCGTATTATGAATATATGCTCGGAGGAGGCCGACAGTGGAGACGCCTCAAAGACATGGCAGGGGATGCGACTGCGCTTGTCATGGAATACCTTCCCGAGAAACTCTTTGGCAGGATGCCGTACCCGGTCGAATTCGAGAAAGGTGCACTTGATAAGGTCGTTGTCGTTCCGCTTGCGGACGATGCAAAGGTTACGATCGAGCCGCTCCTGCCCGGCGATGAGAAACAAAAGATCACGGAAGAAGCCGAAAAAGGCCGGGCCGTTGTATTTGACGTAACCGTATCCGAAGGAATCCCGGCGGCCATGATCACCGTCAAGGCGCCCGGACATGACAAAGCAACATGGGAAGTTGTGATGATGTCCGGTAAGAACCCGCAGATGAGTACCTTTATAAAGTAAAGGTGAGGTTAGCAATGAAAAAGACCGGTAAGGTTGTCCTTGGAATAATCATAGGTTTTGGAGCGCTCGTGGTATTCGGGATATTCCTGATCGTCCATGCGGTGCTCGCATTTTTGGGATATCATAATCCGATTGAACGTTATTACCTTACGGTGAAGACGGATGCGGCCCTCGAGAGGAAGTACCCGGAGCATGATTTTAGCGTAAGAGAGGATCACGGCTGGGGAGAGTACGGCTATGCGGTTGGCATATACGGAATGGATGAGAACGGGATCGAGTTCTGGGTCCAGTGGGTGGACGACGAGATGCAGGATAAATACCACGAGGAATGGAACAAGCATTATTACGGGAAGAAGCTCGTGGAGTACCAGGACATGCTCCGTGATAAGTATTTTCCGCAGATCCGGTACGTGGATACTTATGAATACTCCCGGGATGACACGTATCATTTTTCCCGGGGTTCGTTCAAGGAGGTCTTCTACGAGGACATGGACGATGCCATAGAGGGCAGCAAAGAAAACGGATTTTATACGGATGTTACGTATAAGGGAATAGACATTTATACGGCAGATGATGAAGAACTTGCGAAGTTCGCCGACTCCATGGCGGATTCGCTTATATGGCTGTCGGATGAGACCGGGTACAGTAATATTCGTGTCGGGGATTTTTTCTGCAGGACCGATGAGGAGGACGGAACCGAAACAAAAGACGAACTTGTGGAATCAATAATAAAAGAGGTCATGACATTAAGAAGGATCCGGGAGAATAATACATGAGAAAAACAACAAGAGCTACATGGTCTGCACCCTTGACGACGACAATGATCATAATCGCGCTTGCGGCACTTTGCGGGTGCGCAAATGACGCGGGGGCAAACAAGCCCGGGGCAGGCAATCCCGGCGCGTCGGGACAAAACAACGAAAGCGATGAGATCGTCGAAACGGGCGAACTTATCGAATTCAGATGCTATCCCGGGTACAGCGACATGAACGGCGGATACCACGGAGAATGCCTCAAGAAGGACGAGGGCGGCGAGTGGATCATCGAGAGCAGTAACAAGGAAAGCATTGAGGATCCTGAGATCACAACGGTCTATTCGGTGGACGCAAAGAGTGAGCAGGAGTTCGAGGCGTTCCTTAAGGAGAAGAATGTCGCGTCGCTAAAGAACCGTATGGACAGCGAGGATCTTGCCTCGATGAACCGCTTTGTGGTAAGCCTCGACGAGCCGGTCGTCACCGACACCGTCAGGATCACGATCACCGGCGCGAAGAAGGGCGAGAAATACGATGATATATGCATGAGCGAAGTGCTTGTGTACGGCCCGTAAAGGTGTCATTAGAGGATCAACACATGGAAAATATGACCAGATTTGAGATCGCATTTCTTGTGATCACTTTCCTTTTTATGGTCGGAAGCATCTACGGCTGGGTGATCGAGCTGCTGTTCCGGCGTTTCATATCCAAAAAGAACCCATTGAGGAAATGGATCAACCCGGGATTCCTTGTCGGCCCGTGCCTTCCGCTTTACGGGTTCGGCCTGGTATTCCTGTTCATCATTTCGTTCCTGCCGTACGTGGGACTTGAGCAAAACGCGGAAAACAGGGTCGTGCAGGTCATAACCACCATCCTCACGATGGGCGTTGTGATGACCGTGATCGAATACATCGCGGGGCTGATCTTCATAAAAGGTATGAAGATAAAACTGTGGGATTACTCCGATGAACCGCTGAATCTGCAGGGGATCATCTGCATCCGCTTTTCGATCATCTGGACGGTGCTCGCGGCGGTTTACTATTTCTTCATCCAGCAGTACGTCATCCGCCTCGTGCAGTGGTTCGACGCCAACATCGCGTTCACGTTCGTCGTCGGAATGTTCTACGGCATGCTCGTCATAGACCTTTGCTATTCGTTCAATGTCGTCGGCAAAGTGCGCAGATTCGCGGTCGACAACGAGATCGTCATCAAATACGAATCGCTCAAGCAGGAGATCCGCCTGGAAACGGACGCCATACGCAAAAGGGGCCGCTTCCTGATGGCGCTCAAGCCCGAGAGTTCGCTTGTTGAGACAATGAAAGAAAAACTAGAGAAGATAAAAATGTGACAAAAAGAACCGTCCCTTTGTCATCTTTTGGAGGAAACACAGAATGAATAGAAAATCATTTGCAAAAGTTTTGATCGGCCTGGTAATGTGCGGCATGCTCGCGGGATGTTCCGGAGCGAAGGACAGCTCGGATCTGGCGGGTAAGCTGGCTCAAGTCAAGGAAGGTGTGAAGACCGAGGAGGCGGCTGAGAAGCCCGAGGAGAAGCCCGCGGAGGAGCCCGAAGAGCCCGCGCAAGAGACGCAGGATGATAACGCGGTGGTTCCGACGCTGATACTTCACAGGGTAAGTACCGGTGAGTGGGATGAGTCGAATTCGCCGATCATCAGGCACAGATACAGCTATATCACGCTCGAGAAGGAGCAGGAGGATGAGCTGAAGGGTCTGGCCGACAGCCTCAACGGTGCGATGGATGAGATCCTGTCAAAAGAGAAGAAGGCGTTTGATGACGACAAGAAGGGGATTGAAGAAAATCCCGCGTGGACGTTTGACGAAAGCTGGCTGAGTTATGTGCGAAGGGCCGACAGCAGGTACGTTAGCATCCTGAACGAGTACTGCACGGAGGGCCAGTTTGATGACGGTTACTACACGGAGTACACGGCGCACAACTACCATACCGGGAGCGGAAAGGAAATTGAGTTCTCCGAAGTTGTTGCCGACGAGGATGCGTTCTATGACCTGATGTCGGATAAGGTGTAC